>JBGSKB010000342.1:0-2726 GCA_041741395.1 Melioribacteraceae bacterium | reverse complement strand
CAATTGTCGGAATGTTTATAGCTTTTTTCGGAGTATTTGTAATTGCAACAAGAGGTGATTTATTCTCTTTCAAACTCCATAATATTTTAGGTGTATCACTGGCTTTGGTCAGCTCAATAATTTGGGCAAGTTTTTGGATAATGAATTTAATTGATAAACGATTGGATTCAATAAAATTATTCAGTGCATTTTTCTTTGGAACAATTATAATTTTAATTTATGTGATTTTGTTCGATTCTTTTCATCTTCAAAATTCTTATTACTTATTTGGCGCAACTTATATCGGTTTATTTGAAATGGGAATTACTTTTTTCTTTTGGATGACTGGTTTACAATTGAGCAAAAATAAAGCTAAAACTTCCACCATTGCTTATCTTTCTCCATTTATTTCAATGGTTTTTATCTCAATAGTTTTAGGAGAAAAACTTTTCCCTTCGTCTATTGTGGGATTATTATTTATTGTGGGTGGAATTTTATTTCAACACATATTAATTGAAAAAGGAAAAATTAAATTCAATTTTGAGTAAAAGTTTGACCAATCGAATCAAGACCTAATTCAATTTTATAATTTTGAACCGATTTCTTTAACCAATCGATTGGTTCTTCGAAAGACTCCGCTCCAAGTTTAAATGTTTTTGTGTGAATTGGAATAAAATATTTTGAACCAATATTTTCTGCCATTTGTAAAGCTTCTTCGGGATTGCAATGCGCATACGTCCAAGGATTATAAGCTCCAATCGGCATTATAGCGATATCCGGATTTCTTTCTTTTAGGATTTCTAACTTTTTCGTATTTCTTGTATCTCCGCCAAACAAAATTGATTTGCCATTTTTCTCAATTAAATACGCATTATAACTTCTTCCATCTTTTAAATATCCACGCGATCTATCTTTTTCCCAAGGAACTCTCCAGCCAAAATGTTCAACTTCAATTGCCGTAAATTTTATATTGAAAATTTCAATTTCTTCATTCCAATCAATTACAGAAATTGATTTCCATTTTAAATCTTCAATTACATCTTTGGTTAAATATGCTGTGATTGCTTCTATTTGGTTTGGAAATTTATTTGTGATTTTTTTTAATGAATTATAATCCATGTGATCAAAATGTGCATGAGAAAGTAAAATAATATCCGGCTTGGGAATTTCATCAAAGCTCAATGCCGGCGGTGTTAATCTGGTTGGACCAAAACTTATTCCCAAAATATTCGCTCCAATTCTATTTAGTAAAATTGGATCTGTTAAAATAATTGTTCCATAAAAATTTATTAAAATTGTTGAGTGACCAATCCATGCAATATTTATTTGATCATTTTTCCAATTTTCAGGAGTCGGTTTATAATCTAAAATACTTTCATCATTTTCAGCATAAATTAATTTTGGAAAAAAAAGCGAACCAATAGCTGCTATAAAACTTTTTCCAATAAAATTTCTTCTGTTTAACATTAAGAAAACTTTCTAATTAGGTAGGGCAATTTTGTTCGTCAATTCATTTACATCTTCTGGTTTAAGAGGAAAGTGTTCACTTAATATTTTAGCAACATTTTCAATTCCGGAAATAATTCCTTTTGAAAAGTGACCATTTCTAAAATTTAACTGAATTTCTTTACTTACTTCTTTCCAAACATTTGTTTCAACTTTTTCATTAATTCCTTTATCGGCTAGAATATAAAATTTTCGCTCACCCAATAAAAAGAAAAGTAAAATGCCGGTTTTGTCTTTTGTTTGGTGCATATTTAATCTGTAAAATTCTTTTTCAGCTAAACTTCTTAATGTTGAATTTCTTTCGCTGATTTTTTTTTCTTCTCTAATACAAACCCTAATTTCACCGGAAGTATTTAATTCAACTTCAGAAATTTTATTAGAAATTCTTAAAAAATCATCATCATCAAAAAAGTGGTAAATTAATTCATTCATAGAAAATCTATTATCGTTCACGAGTTTCATTTATAATATCTATAATTTCCTCTTTTTTCAGTTTAAGATTAATTCCTTTTATATCAAGTGGAGATTTATTTTCTAACAAGGCTTTTAATTCAAAAATTGCTCCATCTTTTCTTTTAATCAAAACTTTTCCATCCTTTTTTGCTTTATTCAAAACCATAGCAAATTTTTGACGAGCTTCACTGTATGTAAATGTATTCATTTTTAAACCTCGATAATTTTCAAATTCAATTTCTTTGCAACATCAATTAATTTTTTATCTAAACTAATTAAAGGTATATTGAAATTTTTTGAACACTCAATAAAATAAGCATCATAAGCATAAATATTAAATCTTTTTGAAATCTCTAAAGAACTAAACAAATTGATTTCAACCAATCTTAGAGGAATCATTTGATAATATTCTAACGCTTTTTTAATTAAATCAACTGTAATAATTTCTCTTTTTAACATCGATGAAAATGCATTACCAACTTCCCAATGTAAAGATGCTGGAGCAATTAAATCTTCACCTTCTGTAATTTTTATCAATTTTGATTTGGTTTTTTCATTAGTAATAACGGAAATAATTACAGATGTATCTACTGCAAGACTCATAAGATCGACATATTTATGTACAATTGTACAATAAAATATTGTTTTTCAAAAATTTTTGCAAGCGAAATAATTTTCATCTTTATAAAAAGATATTTTGAAAGGTTAACAATCAAACGGATAAAATACATTTGGTTATAAAATCTTAAAATTGTTTAATCTTATTTGCAATCGTATATTTACATCTG
>JBGSKB010000341.1:0-7363 GCA_041741395.1 Melioribacteraceae bacterium | reverse complement strand
GGAAGTTTTATTGCAAATTCTACTAATGCATTGCTGCCTTCTTTTGTTTTAACATTTTTTTCATATTGCTCTTTTGTTAAAATTTGATCTAATAAACTTCCAAGTTGAATTTCTCCCCAAGTTCCGCGGTCTTTTATATTTGTAAGAACTTTTTTAAGATCGCCAACTCCGGTTGCTAAAGTCTGCATTTCGCCCAAACCCTTATGAACCAATTCTAATCTATCACTTACAAGTTTGAAAGATTCACCCAATCTTTTTTCTAAAGTTGAGTGAAGTTTTTCATCAACGGTTACACGCATTTCTTCTAATTTTTTTTCATTCTTTTCTTGAATTTCCGAAAGTTGCTTTGAAACTTGATCATTAAGTTTATCAAATTTTTCTTCGTTTGATTGAGTTAGACTTTTCAATCTGCTTTCAACAATTTCTAACTGGTCCTTTTGTCTATCTGAAATATCTCTAATTCTGTTTGAAAGTTGATCGCCCAAACTTCTTACAGAATTTCCAACTTCTTCTCGCACCAATTTAGAATTTTGCAAAGTTTCTTCACGATTTCGTTTAAATTCGTTTTCAATATTATTATCAACTTCATTTGTCATCGATTCAACTTTCTGCAAAATTTCCGTTTCCGTTTCCGCTAAATTCTGTCTACTTATTTTTATGTAATTCAAAATTTGAAAAATCACAATTATTAACAACAAAACAGCAATTATTATTTCTAACCAAACCATTATAAACCTTTTAATAATTCAAAATTTTTATAAAAAACTTCTTAATTTATCATTCACATAAAATAAATAATATTTATAAAACAAAATGAATAATTGGATAAAAGTTACATTTGGAGTTTTTATAACAATAATAATTTTAATTATTGTTTTTATTGTTGGCGCTGTTTACATGCTGAATGAAACATTACCGGAATATTCCGGACAAAAATCAGTGCAAAATCTTAATAGTGAAGTTTCAATTTATAGAGATAATTCTGCAATTCCATACGTTTATGCAAAATCAAAAAATGATTTATACTTTGCACTTGGTTATTTGCATGCGCAAGAAAGATTATTTCAAATGGATTTAAGCAGAAGAGCCGGCGAAGGAAAATTATGCGAAATTCTTGGAAATGAAGCAATTTCGTTTGATAAAATGTTTAGAACTTTTGAATTTGCAAAAATTTCGAAAATGCATTATGAGGATTTTGATGAAGAAATAAAAGCAATTTTAATTTCATATTCAAACGGAGTAAATGAATTTATTAAGAATGAACAAAATAAATATTCTATTGAGTTTGATGTATTAGGTTATAAACCGGAATTATGGAAACCGTATCATTCTGTTTTAATTGCAAAATTAATGGCTTGGGAACTTAATATTTCTTGGTGGAGCGATATTGCGCTTTCACACATAATTCAAAAATTGGGAATTGAAAAAGCGAATGAAATTTTACCCACTTTTGATGAAAATGGTCCAACGATAATTCCTGAAAATTTAACAAATATTTCAAATGTTCCATTGGATTTAGTTGAAGTTGATAGAAACTTTAGAAAATATATTGGATTTGTCGGAACACATATCGGCTCAAATAATTGGGTTGTAAACGGAGAAAGATCAGAATCCGGAAAACCAATAATTGCCAACGATCCGCATTTAAGTTTTTCTGCTCCGGGCAAATGGTATATTACCATTTTACGTTCGCCAGAAATAAATGTTGAAGGTGTTACACTTCCCGGTATTCCCGGAATCGTAATTGGAAAAAATCAAAATATTTCTTGGGTTCTTACAAATGTTATGGCTGATGATGCAGATTTTTATATAGAAAAATTAGATAGTTCAAAAACAAAATATTTATTTAATAGTGAATGGCAAAATCTTACAATTTATGAAGACACAATAAAAGTTAAAGATTCCTCTGATGTAATTTTTCAAATCAAAAAAAATCATCGCGGACCAATTATTTCTGATATTCATCCTTATAGAAAAATGTATCCAAATAATCAGCAAAACAATGTTGATATAAGCATGCGTTGGACGGCTTTGGAATCAAGCAATGAAATGAAAGCTTATTCAAAAATTAATTCCGCAAAAAATTGGGATGAATTTAGAGAAGGTTTAAAAGATTTTGAAGCTCCTGGACAAAATTTTGTTTTTGCCGATATTGATGGAAATATCGGTTATACAGCCGGAGTAAAATTTCCGCTTAGAAAAAATAATTCGCCAACTTTTATTAATGATGGAACTACTGATGAAAATGATTGGCTTGGATTTGTTCCATTTTCTGAAAATCCAAAATTGCTTAATCCGGCAAACGGATTTATAGCTTCGGCAAATAATAAAACAATAAAAAATTATCCATATCATATTTCAAATATTTGGGAACCGAATTCAAGAATCAATAGAATTACGGAATTATTGGAAATCAAACAAAAACATAATGTTGAAGATTTTAAAAAATATCAAATGGATTTTTATTCAGATTACGCAAAAGAAATAGTTCCGCAAATATTAAATGCATTTCAAAATCATGCTTTTGAAAATGATAAACTTAAAGAAGTTATAAGTCTTTTAAGGAAATGGGATTACAATTTTATTCCTGAAAGCCAAGTTCCGGCAATTTATGCAGTGTTTTATCAAAATTTATTAAAGAATATTTTTCTTGATGAAATGGGCGAAAGCATTTTTAACGAATATATTTTTATTGCAAATATTCCTTACAGAGTTGTAAAAAAATTGTTGGAAGATAATTCATCAACTTGGTTCGATTATAAATCTACAAAAAGAATTGAAACAAAAAATGAAATAATTAGAAAAAGTATGTGGGATGCGATAAAATATTTGAGCGAAGAATTTGGTGAAATTGAAGAATGGCAGTGGAAAAAGTTGCATACGGTTACATTTAAACATTTTTTTCATGGTCAATCAAAAATTCTGGATTTCATTCTAGATATTGGTCCATATAAAATTGGCGGAGACGGAACAACAGTTTTTAATACAGAATATTCTTTTAATGAACCTTACGATAATAAATTAGGTCCATCAATGAGATATATTTTTGATTTTGCCGAACCTAATTATTTTCAAATTATTTTACCAACGGGACAATCCGGAAATTTCTTTAGTGATAATTACGATGATATGACAAAAATGTGGCTTAACGGAGAAATGTTAAAAATCAACACAGAAGAAAGTTTTGTGAAAAATTCAAATTTTGAATTGCTCAGACTTGTTCCAACTAACAACTAAAATAATTATTGAAAATTTTATAACTTTGCAAAACAATTTAGGCAAATAATGAAAGTTATTGAACATTTAGAAAAAGCAACGCAAACATTAATAAGTTTTGAAATTATTCCTCCCAAAAGAGGCGGAAATATTACAGCATTGTTAAATGCTCTTGAAGATTTAGTAAAATATAAACCACCTTTTATAGATATTACGAGTCACGCCGCAGAAGTTATTTATGAAGAAACTCCGTCGGGTGATTTTAGAATGAAAATAAAAAGAAAGCGCCCCGGAACTTTGGGAATTTGTGCACTCATTCAAAATAAATATAATATTGATGCAGTTCCGCATGTAATTTGTCAAGGTTTTACAAAAGAAGAAACAGAAGATTTTCTAATTGAACTTCATTATTTAGGAATTGATAACGTTCTTGCTGTTCGCGGTGATGAAAGCAGATTTAACAAACCTATAAAATACGGACGTTCTGCAAATATTCATGCTGCTGATTTAGTAAAACAAATTTCGGATATGAATAAAGGCAAATATCTTGAAGATTCGCTTCTTGATGCTGAACCAATGAAATTCGGAATTGGAATTGGCGGATATCCCGAAAAACATTTTGAAGCTCCTAATCTTCAAATTGATATAAACTATACAAAGGAAAAAATTATTGCCGGTGCAGAATATATAGTTTCTCAAATGTTTTATGATAATGAAAATTTCTTTGCGTATAATGAAATGTGTAAAAAAAGTGGAATTAGCGTTCCAATTATTCCGGGATTGAAAATAATTACTTCGAAAAATCAGTTAAATAGTTTGCCGGCAAATTTTCATGTTGATATTCCAAATGAATTAGCTGAGGAAATTTCAAAAGCAAAACCGGAACATGTTCAAGAAATTGGAATTAATTGGTCATTTAAACAAGTTGAAGGATTAATAAATGCTAAAGTTCCGGCAATTCATTTTTATGTAATGCAAAATACTCAACCAATTACAAAATTGATGAAGAAATTAGGATTGTAATAAAATGATTTTAAATGTTGATAGAAGATTAAAATCCCCTATAAATTTGATGAGAAAATTAAAGTGGGGAGTTGCCGGCTGCGGAAAATTTGCAGAAACTACTTTTATCCCAACATTATTGCAGTTAAAAAAAAGTTCGTTAGTTGCAGTTTATAGCTCTGAAATTATTAGATCAAAAGAAATTGCAAATAAATATTTCGCTAAAAATTATTTTAATGATTTTTCTGAATTCCTAAAGCAAGATTTTGAAATTCTTTATATAGGCAGTGCAAATAAAGATCATTATTGGCAGGTTATTGAAGCTGCAAAAGCCGGTAAACATATTTTGTGTGAAAAACCTCTCGCATTAAATTCTCAGCAAGCTCAAGAAATGGTTGATGCTTGTAAATCGAATGGAGTTTTTCTATCTATAAATTATCCCCATAGATTTCATCCGCTTCCGGTAAAAGCCAAAGAAATTATTGAAAAAGGAATGATTGGTTCTATTGTTTCTGTATCAACTTCGTTTAATATAAATTACGAACCGGATGATAATTTTAGATTTGATATTGAAAAAAGTGGCGGCGGAGCTTTTAGAGATTTGGGAACTCACATGATTGATCTTTTAAGATTTTTTGGCGGCGAAATTATTGATATAACCGGATTTATTGATAACGTTGTTTATAAAAGTCAAGTTGATGATTTTGCCGCAGCAGTAGTTAAATATAAAAAAGGTGGATACGGATTTCTAAACGTTTCGTATAACTCAAAACAAGCATTTAATAGAATTGATATTGTTGGTTCGCATGGTTCAATTAGCATTGAAAATATTATTGGTAGAAAAAAGCAACCCGGAAAATTAACTATTGATCTTTTTGGTGAAGGCAGAAAAGCATTTAGAAAAAGAGCAAATAAACTTCTTATTCTGCTCAGGTCAATTCAAAAATCAATTTTAAATAATTCTGAACCAGAAATTACCGGTTATGATGGACTTATTAATATGCAAATTATGGAAATATTAGAAAGTAAATGCAAAAATTTAGTTAAGCAATGATTATAAATTATCTTTATCAAATTTCTTTCAAAAATCAACTCAAATAATTAATTGAAAATAATTTCCCATTCACCAAATAAATGAACTTATGAATAAGCAAGATTTAACAATTGCTATATTATTAGGCGGCACTTCGCCGGAACGTGCAGTTTCAAAAGAATCCGGAAAAGCTGTTTATCATGCAGTAAAATCTTTAGGTTACAAAACTAAAATTATTGATCCGGCTTACGGATTAAACCAGCCGAAAAATGTTGAAGATTATTTTAGCGATTGTGAGTTTTCAAAAATCTCAAATGAGAATATGATTGCCGCAATCAATTCACATTTTTTTGATGATGTTGATTTAGCATTAATTGCACTTCACGGTAAATGGGGAGAAGACGGAGCTATTCAGTCGCTTCTGGAACTTAGAGGAATTAAATATACAGGCTCCGGAGTTTTATCAAGTTCGCTTTCTATGGATAAGGCAAAATCAAAAATTATTTTTAATCATTTTGGAGTTTCAACTCCGGAATGGATTGAAGCAAATAAATATGATGATTTAATTCAGTTAGATAAAAAAATTAAAAATTCAATAAAATATCCGTGCATAATAAAGCCAAACGATCAAGGTTCCACAATTGGATTAACAAAATGTAATAGTTTCGAAGAATTAGAATCTGCAATTATTTTAGCATCACAATTTTCAAAAAAAATATTACTGGAAAAATTTATTCCAGGACGCGAATTAGCAGTTGCAATTGTTAAAAATTTAACTCTTCCAATACTTGAAATAATTCCAAAACACGAACTTTATGATTACGAATGCAAATACACTGATGGAATGAGCGAATATATTGTTCCGGCAAATATTGATAAGAAAATGGAAACGGAACTTCAGTGCCAAGCTTTATTAGCGTTTAATTCTCTCGGCTGCGAACTTTATTCAAGAGTTGATTTTCGTTTAACGCAAGACGGAATTCCATATTGTTTAGAAATTAATACGCTTCCGGGAATGACTTCGCATAGCTTAGTCCCAAAAATTGCAAAAGCAAATGGAATTGAATTTGAAGAATTGGTGGATATAATTATTACATCGGCATTATGAAAAATTTAAGCAATAAAAAAGATAGAATTTTAACTTGGATTTACTTTGTAATTCTAATTTTTTTAGTACTATTTTTATTTTTCAACAAATATGGATTGCTAAAATATTTTGAATTGAAAAATGAAATTTATTCAATTGAACGACAAGTTGAGAAATCAAAAAACCAAATTAAAGATCTTGATTCAAATATAAATTCATTAAGAAATAACGATGAAGAATTAGAAAAAGTTGCAAGAGAAAAATTTATGATGAAGAAGGAAAATGAAAAGGTTTTTAAATTTGAAGATAAAAAAGATTCTTTAAGGTGATTAAATTTGAACAGAAATATTCCACAAGTTCCGCTTGCCGAAAGAATAAGACCCAAAACACTTGATGAATTTAGAGGACAAAAAAAGTTAGTTGGTCCCGGTAAAGCTATAAGTAGAATGATTGAAAATGATGCTTTAAGTTCTTTCATTTTATGGGGACCTCCCGGAACCGGAAAAACAACTCTTGCAAGAATAATTTCCGAAACTACGCAATCAGAATTTTATCAATTGAATGCAGTATCTGCGGGAGTTAAAGAAGTTAGAGAAATAATAGCACTTGCAAAAATTAACAGAGATAGTTTTAACAAACGTACAATTTTATTTATAGATGAAATTCATAGATTTAACAAATCTCAACAAGATGCATTACTTTCCGCAGTTGAATCTGGATTGTTAACTTTAATTGGAGCAACAACTGAAAATCCTTCTTTTGAAGTAATTCCGGCTTTAAGATCAAGAGCAAGAGTTTATGTCCTTGATGAATTGACAAAAGAAGATTTAACGGAAATTATAGAATATGCAATTTCCGCAGATGAATTTTTGCAGAGTTTTAGCATTGAAGAAATTGATAAAAACTATCTTATATTTGTTAGCGGTGGTGATGCAAGAATACTTTTAAATATTCTTGAATCGGCTTTGCTTCAAGAAATTAATTCTAAATCAATAAAAATCAATAAAAAGTTAATTGATAATGTA
>JBGSKB010000340.1:0-3775 GCA_041741395.1 Melioribacteraceae bacterium | reverse complement strand
CCTCTGAATTAGCTTCACTATATAATTGCGAAGAATTAACAATTAAGAGAGATCTCCAATCTTTAAGATCTTTAGGAATTGATATCCACTCTCGTGGTAAGAATGGTATTCAAATAAATAATAAACCTAGAAAAAAAGAATTAATTGAAATTGTAAGCAACTATTTAAGTATAACTTCTTCTCGAAATCTATTTGAAAAAACAACAGTGATGCTGGTAAACAAATTAGGTATAAACACATTGCCATTTTTAGCAAAGTTGCAAATTTGCATTGATAAAAGACAATCGGTCAGAATTGACTACTATAAATCAGAAGACAAAACGAAAAGAAAATTAGAGGTTGACCCCTATTTAATTTTTGAAAGTGATAATTATTGGCGGTTGCTTGCTAAAGATGGTCAAACTATAAAACAATATTTGATTGATAGAATTGAAGACGTTGAAGTTGCTAGTAAGAAATATCAGCCCATTTCAAAAGAACTGTTAAATTCGTTATTTGATTTATCGTTCAAAGCTTGGATAGGAGAAGGTGATTTTGAGGTTGTGTTAAAAATAGATGAACCATGGGCTAGTAGATTAAAAGCACGAAGACTAATGATTAATCAAGTTATAATTGACAAAGGAAATGGCACAATAATATTCAAAACTCATGTTAATTCACTTCATGAAATTGCTGCATGGATTGTTGCTAGAGGGAAAGGAATAATTGTTATTGAACCAATAGAATTAAAAGAAAGAGTATTAGAATTAGCTAGAGGAACTATTTCTAATTACCTATAAACCAGGCAAGGTCTAATATTTAAGATAAAAATAATATAAAATATCTCTGAACTACTTGGTATTAAAAAATGAAAAAAAATAATAACCATCCAAACACCTCCAATAATGAAGCTGTTAAAAATTCTCGCTTAGTAAATAAAAACAAAAATGAAGAAAACGTAAGCCCAGAAGTAATAAAACATCTTGAAGAAAGTATAAAAAAGAATTACAAAATAGGTGAATTACTTGCAAAATGATATTTATTTAACAGTTGAGGAAGTTTTATTTATCCAAGAAAAAATCATTAATCAATTTAGTGGAATTCACGGCATTAGAGATATTAATAGTTTGGAATCCTCAGTTGCAAGACCCCAATCTGGATATTATGAGGATATAATTGGGGAAGCTGCAGCTTTAATGGAAAGTTTGACTAAAAATCATTCATTTTTAGATGGTAACAAAAGAAGCGCATTTTTTGCAACTGATGTCTTTTTAAGATTAAATGGATATTTTATTGAGTGTTCAGAAGAAGAAGCCAATATACTATTTATTAAAAATCTTGAAGAAAATAAATTCCGTTTTGAAATTGTAAAAAAATGGTTGAAGGAAAATACAAGAATTATTAACGCTAAGAATTAGTTGGTAAGAAATCTTAACAAATACTATTTCTCTCAAGTTTCAAATAGAGGTAAGCATGCCAAACAATAATATTAAATGCCCGCATTGTGGGAATGAATTTCCAGTTGAAGATGCTTTTTTTGTTCAAGCAGAGGAAAGAATAAAGAAAGAATATGAAATAAAAATTTTAGAGCAAACCGAGAACTTTAAGAAACAAAAAAATGATCTGGAAAAACAACGATCGGAGTTTGAAAAAGAAAAAGAATCTGCAGAAGAAATTCTTAGTTCAAAACTAGAAGAAAGATTAAGAATAGAAAAAGAAAAATTAACTAAATCTGTAGAGTCCGATTTTGAGGAAAAAATTAAATCTCTCGAAGAGGAAAATGCAAAAAGAAAATTTGAAAATAAATTATTAAAACAAAAAGAACTTGATTTATTAAAGAGAGAAAATGAACTTCAAGAGCAAAAGGAAGAAATTGAATTACAAATTGAAAAACAATTACTTGAAAAGAGAAACGAAATAATTGAACAAATTAAAATTCAAGAAAATGAAAAGAACACTTTAAAGTTTAGAGAATATGAGAAGAAATTAGAGGATCAAAAAAAACTTATTGATGAAATGCAGCGTAAAGCAGATCAAGGCTCCATGCAGCTTCAAGGTGAAATTCAAGAATTAGCATTAGAAGAGTTATTAAGAATTGAATATCCGTTTGATATTGTTGAGGAAGTTCCAAAAGGTGTAAGCGGTGCAGATTTAATCCATACTATTGTAAACCAATTTCAGCAAGTTTGTGGAAAGATTATCTATGAAAGTAAACGAACAAAATCTTTTTCTGATACTTGGATTGAAAAATTAAAGGAAGATCAAAGAAATCAAAATGCAGATGTAGCACTTATTATTAGCGAAACTCTTCCTAGAGATATACAAAAATTTGGTCGTAGGGATGGAGTCTGGATTTGTTCATTTGAAGAAGTAAAATCGCTAACATTTGTTTTAAGAGAAATGATTATTAAAACTCACTCTGTTAAGTCAGCTGAAGAAAATAAAGGTGATAAAATGAATCTTCTTTATAACTACCTCATCAGTGAAGATTTTAGGCACAGAGTTGAAGCTATAGTTGAGGGTTTTTCAACAATGAAGGGCGATTTGGAAAAAGAAAAAAGAGCATTACAAAAAATATGGAAAGAACGAGAAAAGCAAATAGATAAAGTAATTACAAATACGATTGATATGTATGGATCTATTAAAGGAATTGCCGGTAACTCAATAGGTACCGTTGAGGCATTAGAATTGCCATATTCTTCTGATTCAGAATTTGAAGAGATTTCTTAAAAATGAATTTTAATAAATAAAAAAAGGGAAGTAATTTATGTGTTATAAACTACAATATAAAGACGATTTAAATAGAAAGCATCAGGTGCTTGATGTAAACCATTTTCCTTTTCAAGTAAATGATAATCATGCTCAGTTCCGGTTTGATAAAATTTATAAGGCAGCTAGAAGTAATGAACCCCCAATTGGGGATGAAACGAAAACATCAATTATTAATACGCTTATCCATATTTATTTAGATCGTAATGAGATTCCTATTTCAGCATTAGAATATGATAATTATGCAAAAAGTAAAATAAAAATGATAGCTAAATTAATTGGTGGTAATACCCACAATTATTATATCGGAATAGGACAAAAATGTTACAATCTTTTTATGAAGGATTTATGGGCATGGGATAAATTAATTATTGATCAAGAGAAAGTATTGCATTTTCCAATTGATAGGAAAATTAATAATTTAATATATAAAAGTCCTTGGAAAAATTGGACTCAAATTGTTTCTCATGACGAGGTAGAATTCGAACTATATTTCAGCGAATATTTAATTATACAAAATATTTTAAGAAACCAATTAGTACATTTTAATACTGACATACCATTGAATGTAGAACAATATTTATGGCATGGATTTGATTAACCAAAAAGTTAGAAAGTAATTTTTAGTTTTTCTTAAGTATAAATCTTTATTATCGTCATTGACCATAAAGCCCATCGACAAGCGCATCCCTAGGTAACCCGTTATTCTGCATTTGGGACTCTTTCCTATTTTCGATGCGAGCCCCCGGGGGTATCTCCACACAAGCATTAAACATAACTAAATAAAATAATTAACTAATTCAATAAGACCAGTTCTGAAGGGAATATTATCTCTTTGGGGCTGGTCTTTTTTCATTTTAAAGGAGTATTTCTATGTCACATTTAATTAAGCAGCCAGTTAACCTTGTTAAGTCAAACATCTCTCAAGGTGATTACAGATCTCATTTTTTTGATCTATCTAAGTTTGGATTAAGTGAAGTAAAGTTCAGCAGTATGTTCTTTGATCAGAATAAGTAGTTAGTGGAAT
>JBGSKB010000339.1:0-3242 GCA_041741395.1 Melioribacteraceae bacterium | reverse complement strand
AACATTTTTGAATCAATTAATTTTTGATCATCATAGCTTTCTTTGGTAAGTACAATTAAATTACTTTTGTACAATTTTGATAAAAAATTAGCTTCTCTAAAATTATTTATTGGTTCTCCCATTTTATTATAAACTAAATATCCAACTGAATTTGTAAGTACAAAAACATTCTCC
This sequence comes from Melioribacteraceae bacterium, assembly GCA_041741395.1. Taxonomy (GTDB): domain Bacteria; phylum Bacteroidota; class Ignavibacteria; order Ignavibacteriales; family Melioribacteraceae. The sequence continues at coordinate 3,068 of JBGSKB010000339.1, read as the reverse complement.
AAATCTTTCGAGTAATAACTTTCAATTGGTTTTATATTATTAGGAATTTTTAACGTGTCAATTTTTTTGTAAACTTTCAGTAATTCATTGTTATCAACGAATAAGAAAGGAGTATCAAATTCTTTTTTAATTTTTTTGTTAGATAAATTAATATTTAAAGGTATGCCATCTTCAACCAAGAAAATTAGACTATCCGCCAATAACGGCGGTGATAATCTTTTATCAGAATTATAAATTACATCCATCTTTTTTGTATTAAGAGAATAACTTAAAATTGAATAAGATTTTTTCCCATGTGTTACTTTATTTCTAAAAAAAAGTACATCTCCATTTTTTGAAATTTGAAAATTAAATCCGCATTGAGGCAAACTAACTAATTTATTTATTGTTTCACTGTTTAAATCATAAGCCCATATTTCATTAAAATTTTCTGTTGTGAAAAATATTTTTTCCCCATTAATACTAAATTGCGGATTTCTAAATTTCCCAATGGATTTATCAATTAAAATTTTATTCTCAGTTATCTCAAAATTAAAATCTGAGAAATTTGACTTTGCCTTTTCCAAATCTTGTTGATGAATTGATTTCTTATTTTCACTATTATCAATTTCCCTTTCTTGAACACAACAAGAAAAAAGAAAAATCGAAATTGCCAAAAATATATTTTTCATTTTGTAATTCTGCTATTTTAAAAAAAGCATTTTTTTGATAATTGAATTTTCTAAGTATGTTAATTTATAATAGTAAACACCGCTTGAAATCCGTCGGCTGACCGATGAAGCGTCAAACGAAACTTCATAGTTTCCGGGTGATTGAACTTTATTTATTAATGTTGTAACTTCATTTCCAATAACATCATAAATTTTTAAAATAACGCTCGAACCAAAGTTCGAGGCTACATTTGGAATTGAATAATTAATTATTGTAACCGGATTAAATGGATTTGGATAATTTTGTTCAAGAATTAGTTTATCTGGCAAATTTATATTTTCATTAACACTTACTGGGATTACAAATTTTCTTGCCAACAAATTCCAAAGTTCCGGTCGAGTTCCGTCATAACCTAATGCCCACATTCCAACGCCTTTTAATTTTTTAGAAATTGCTAAATCATATTTTAATGAAAGACTTGAATCAGAATCAAACCAGACTTGATGATTTTTAGAACTTTCCACAAAACTAAACCAAGAATTTTTATAAGTTGGTGACCACTTAATTCCATAGTTTTCTGACAAAGGCTGGGCATCTCTAAATCTTTTTGATTCAACAAATGATAATATTGAAGAACCTTCTTGTGCAGAAGAAGTTTGCCAATGCGGTCCGTAATATGGAACTCCTAAAATTATTTTCTCAGGATAAAATGAAGTAACTGTTTGGTATTGAACATTTAAAGTATTTGTTAAGTTATAACTTCCACCCGTTAAAGGTGCTGTTGGTCCGGTTGTTGTGCTCCAGCTTCCGTTAAAATCGTAACCCATTACAAATAGATAATCGCAACTTTGTGCTAAACCAGATAAATTCCATCCTCCCCAGTTTACTGCCGGAGCGGCAAAAGAAACTTCTAGATCTGAAGAAATTGCATGAACAGTATCTGTTAATTCTTGCATAAAACTATTTACTACAGTTCCTCTATCACTAGTATTTAAGCCTTCAAAATCTATATTAACTCCATCTAAACTATAAGTTTTTATTTTTGATTTTACAGAATTCATAAAAATCCATTTAGATGCAGAACTAGTTAATATGTCATGAATATCGGTTGCGGAAAAATTGACAATAACCATTATAACTTTTGTTCCATTTTCATGAGCATTATTTATTACATCATTCCATGGCCAATTTGGTGGATCAGAAATAGCTCCAGTTTTAGAAACTTCGAAATCAAAAACTGCAATGTGAGATAAAAGATCATAATTTAAATTTTGGTGTGCATTTTCCAAATATTCCCAATCCGGTAAATATCCAAAAACAGATTTGCTTAAATTTTTTGCTGAATATTTATTTAATGAAATAATTGGTTCAACTTGATTTCGTTTTGGAATATTTTTCATCTTTTCAATAATTATAGGTTCATATCTCTCTTGATCAATTTGATGTATACTTTTATGTTCTTGTGCATGTAAAATTGTAAAGGCAGTAAAAAGAAAGAATAATATTTTTATTTTCATCATATTTTAAATTGTCTATTTTTAATAAACCAATATAACTTAGTTGCAATTAATAATAAATAAATTCTGAAAATTTTCTTACATTTGTTTTCAAAATGCGTAATAACAAAACAAATAGAAAGGTTTAATATGGTCTCTAATAAAATTGAAGAAGCATTGAATGATCAATTAAATAAAGAAATGTTTTCATCTTATTTATATTTATCAATGGCAGCATATTTTGAAAATAAAAATCTTGCCGGAATGTCAAATTGGATGAAATTACAATCGCAAGAAGAATATTTACACGCAATGAAGTTTTACGATTACATTCTTCGTCTAGGAGGAAAAGTAAAATTAAATACTTTAGAAGCACCTCAAACTGAATGGAAATCTCCAAGGGAAGTTTTTGAAAATTCTCTGAAGCATGAAAGATTTATTTCGGAAAGTATTCACAAACTTTTTGACTTAGCAATTGCAGAAAGTCATCACCCGACAAAAAGTTTTTTACAATGGTTTGTTGATGAGCAAGTTGAAGAAGAAAGTACTGTTCAACAAATAGTTGAAAATTTTAATTTAATTGGTGAAGATAAAAGCGGATTATTTATGTTGGATCGAGAATTAGGTTCAAGAATAAATACACCTTAAGAAAAGTAATTCCAGTTTTAAGTTAATTATTTGTAATTTCCTAATATTTTGAGATTTCCGAAATATTTATTTCAAAAAAATGATTTTTTGATGATTCAAACAAGAAAAAATTATTTTTTTTAGAAAATTTTTTAGCTATATTAGAAATCTTAAATTTTAAGACTTTGGAGAAAAGAATGTCAAGAAGATGTGAATTAACTGGCGTAGAACCAATAACCGGAAGCCGTATTTCCCATGCTCATAACAAAACAAAAAGAAGATTTCTTCCAAATT
>JBGSKB010000338.1:0-5076 GCA_041741395.1 Melioribacteraceae bacterium | reverse complement strand
TCATGCTACAGAAAGGCTTAAAATAAAAACTAATTATATTGCTAAGTAGCAGTTGATTAGGGTAGTTTGAACATGTATTAGTTAAGTTACAAGTCTTTAACTATGTGGAGAAAAGTGCAAAAAATGGGGTGTCCTGTCCGTATCAATATGACGCGGAGTTTAGATATAAAAGATTTTACTTTGCATATAGTAACAAGTGAGTAGTTTTATAGTTTGTAGAAAGTGTGTGAAATTATTACAGAAACTTTATTGTGAATGTCTTTTTTTCTTAACGATGAAACTAACTGAACTCCATTCATTAGCGGCATTTTATGGTATGAAATTATTGCAGAAGGAGTTTTTTCTAAAATAAAGTTAAGTGCTTCAAATCCGGTTTTTGTAAAAGCAATTTTAAATGTTGGATATTTCTCAATAAAAACTTTTTGATATTCATTTCTCAAATCTTCATGTTCTTCAATTATAAGAATTGTATCTTCAGCTTTAGGAATTGTAAAATGAAATTCACTTCCTTTTTGCAGTTCTGAATAAAACCAAATTTTGCCGGAATGTTTTTCAATAATTTCCTTTACTAATGCAAGACCTAAACCGCTTCCCTTTTCACCGGCAGTACCGGTTTGCGAAAATTTGGTTTCAACTTTAAACAATTTTGGTTGATTACTTTCTGATATTCCAATGCCTTCATCTTTAATTGTAACTTCAACCATATCGTTTTTATAAAAACCAATATTTACTTTTATTTTTTTTCCGTTTGGAGTAAATTTTACTGCGTTGCTTAATAAATTTGTAATTGCTTGTGAAATTAATTTTTCATCAGCATTAACAAAAATTCCTTTTCCACCATCAACTTTAATTTCAATATTTTTTCTAATTGCTACACCAGTTAGAACCGAGATACAATTTTCAACTGCATCTCTAATTTCTATTCTTTGCGGCTCAAATTTCATTGCTCCGGTTTGTAGTCTTGTCCAATCTAATAAATGATTAACCATTTGAAGCTGAATTTTTGACGCATCGTAAATGTATTCTAAGTATTCTTTCTTTTCTACTTCGGAAAGATTAGGTTCATTCAGCAGAATTTCCGAAAACCCCAATAAACTTGTAAACGGAGCTCTTAAATCGTGGGAAATTATCGCAATTAATTTATCTTTTGAATTATTTTGTTCAGTTTTAGCTTGAATAATATTATGAAATTCGACTTCATTTTGTTTAAGATCTGTAATATCAACCAGTAAACTGAAAAAACCATTATTTAAATTTGTTTCATCAACAGAAATAAATTCTTTAAGCCAAATAGGTTTTTCATTTTTAGATATAATTTTAAAAACTTTAGTTATTTGCTTAACTTCTTCATCAAAATTAAGTTGAATAACTGATTTATAAATTTGTTCATCTTCATTATTTTCTGTTAATGAATGATGTTTATAAGGAAAGTTTGAAATTTCTTCTTTAGAATAACCCGTCAAGTTTTCAAAAGATTCTTGACAATTAAACTCGCCGTTGTAACTCCATGATGCAATAAAATAATTTTCATTTGGAATTAAAAGTTTATCCACGATTTTGTTATCAATAAATTCCATTCTTTGTAAAAGTTACTTGTAAAAAGTTAATTAAAATTACGTAATAAATTATAATAAATATTTTATTCTTTAATTGGTCTTGTCGGAATACCTAATAATTCCATTTTTCTGTAAAGTGAAGATAAGCCGATATCTAAGGCTTGGGCAGCTTCTTCTTTGTTATTTTCATATTTTTTTACAACTCGTTTTATATGTTCTTTTTCAAAAATCAATGTTGCTTCTTTTATAGATTCCGGCATATTACTTATACTTACAGAAGAATCAACATTATCTGCAAGATCATTAACTTCAATTTTATCTCCACTTGAAAATATTATCGCTCTTTCTATTATATTTTCAAGTTCCCTAACACCGCCTCGCCAATCATAATTAATTAATTTTTTCATCGATTCATTATTTACGCCAATTACCGGTTTTCCCATTTCGTTGCAATATTTTTCTACAAAATGATCAACTAAAAGAGGAATGTCTTCTCTTCTTTCATTTAAGGACGGCAATTTAATTTCAACAACATTTAAACGGTAGTAAAGATCTTCCCTAAATTCACCGGATTTTGTTTTTTCATAAATATCTTGATTTGTAGCTGCAATAATTCTGACATCTGTTTTAACGGATTTTATTCCTCCGACCGGCATAAATTCTTTGTCTTCAATTGCACGCAATAATTTTACTTGAAGATTAATTGGAAGATCAGCAATTTCATCTAAAAATAAAGTTCCGCCATCAGCAACTTTGAATAATCCATCTTTATCTCCAACTGCTCCGGTAAATGACCCTTTTCTGTGACCAAATAATTCGCTTTCAATTAAATTTTCAGAAATGGCTCCGCAATTAATAGGAAGAAATATTTTATCTTTTCTTTTGCTGTTATAGTGAATTGCTTTTGCAACAAGTTCTTTTCCGGTGCCGCTTTTCCCCGAAATAAAAATATTTGTATTTGTTGGAGCAACTTGCGAAATAATATTGAAAATTTTTTTCATCGGCTCACTTTTGCCAATTATATTTTCAAAATCTGCTTTTGCAGCAATTTTTTGTCGTAGAAATTTATTTTCATCGGAAAGTTTTTTGAAATCGAGAAGTCTTTTTATTTTGTTCAATATATCATCAAATTCCACCGGTTTAAGCAAATAATCATACGCTCCGTTTCGTAAAGCACCAATTGCAGTATCAACAGATGCGTAAGCAGTCATCATAATAAAATAAGTTTCGGGAGAAATTTTTGAACATTTTTCTAATAATTCAATTCCATCCATTCCGGGCATTTTTATATCAGAAATTACAAGCTGGAATTCATTATTTTTAATTTGCTCAAGAGCTTCCAAACCATCAGAAACAGCAATTGTCTGAAATCCTTCTTCACTCAAAATCATTTGAAGAGAATCGCGGATTCCTTTTTCATCATCAGCAATTAAAATTTTTATATCCATAATTTTCCCTTTATTTAAAAGTTAAATTGGAATTTGAACTTGAAACTCACTCCCGTTTCCCAACTGACTTTTTACTTTTATATCTCCGTTAAATTTTTTAATTATTCCGTAACTTACTGAAAGTCCAAGACCCGTGCCTTTACCAACTTGTTTTGTTGTAAAGAACGGATCGAAAATTCTTGCTAGAAACTTTTCATCAATTCCGCAGCCATTATCACTTATACTTACAAAAATAAATTTTTCATTATAAAAAGACTTTACTTTTATTATTCCTTCTCCTTCAACTGCATCTAAAGAATTAATTAAAATATTAATAAATACCTGAATTAATTGGTCCGGAACTACTTTTATCATTGGTAAATTTTCATCAAGATAAGTTTTAAATTCAACTTTTTTTACGCGCTTGTCATATTTTACAATTCCCACAGCTGTTTTAATAACTTCATTAATTTGCGTGATTACTTCATCATGACTTGGCGGACGCGAAAGATCTACAAGCTCCCTTACAATTTTCGAAATACGATTTATATTATCTTTAACGTTTACAAGCTGTTCCGATGTAAAATGATCTGTAGATTTTCTTTGCAAAATTTGCACAATTGAAGAAATTGCCGCAAGCGGATTTCCAATTTCATGCGCAACTCCTGCTGCTAATTGTCCTATTACAGCTAATTTTTCTGATTGATCAACTTGCTGCTGAAGTTTTCTAACTTCTGAAACATCCGTAATAATTACAGTTCTTCCGGCATAAGAATTATTTTCTCCGGGAAGTTTTGCAACATTTAACTGCACGGGAATAATTTTATTTTCTTTGGTTTTTCTTTCCGTTTCAATTACTTCGGCAAAACCTTTAGTTTTTACTTCTTCAATAATATTATTAAGCTCAGTAATATATTTTTGTCCGTCCGGTAAAAGTGCAGAGGAATTTCTTCCAATTATTTCTTCTAATGTGTACCCAAAAATTTTTTCGGCACCTTTATTCCATACCAAAAATTCTTCCTTTTCATCTACAACCATAATTGCAGAATCAAGATATTTGAAAACGTTGTGTAAATATTTTGGATTTATTCCCCAGCTGGAGGTCATAATTTTTCTATAAATATTCTAAATTAAAAATATTATTATATAGTTAAATTTAATAAAAATAGAATTCTATTTAGCTGATTATATTTAACTTTGTCGTGTTGGATCTTACTTTATCAATGCTCAACAACACAAATTTTTGATTCTGAATTATTAATATTGATATCCTATAAATAAAATTCTTATGACAATTAAGGATTTGCAAGAAAAAAATTAATCTATGACAAAATATTCATTCAATATAGAAATTATAATATTACAATTTATAATTTTATCAACCACTATAAATGCGCAATTAATTTTACGGGATGATTTTAAAAGTAAAAGTAATTATTGGTATTACAGAGCCGATGGAAATCAATCAATTCCAATTGTTAAAGATGGAATGCTTCAATTAAAATTAATTAACGCAATTGAATCAGAATATTGCAATACAGAAGTTTATGATCCAACCGATGAGGTTTATTCTCCAGGAACTACGGCAAGAATTAGACTTCGATGCACACAACAGCATATTGGTTCACGAGGCTGGGGTTTTTGGGATGGAGACTTGACAGTTGAGGATATTTTATTTGATTATGATGTTGCATGGATAATGCAGCAAAAAAGTGAAAATCCAGATAGTGTTTATAACTGGTTTTTATTTGGATTATCAAAAGATACACTCACAAATAAACAAACTTACAGCTTAAAAAAAGTTATTGATGAAACCCAATGGCATACATATCAAATAATTTGGAAACCTGATAGCTCCTTTTTGGTAATTGATGATTTGCTTTATTATGTGACAAATTCAAATATTCCAGATGATAAAATGAGATTTGATGTTTGGATTGATAATAGAGTTATCGGAATTGAACCACCTTATAAATTTTGGAATAATAATTCTGTTGGTTCATCAATCTTTGTTGATTATGTTGAAATCAGTGGAATAAACGGGATTGAAATATTGCGAAATATTTCCGGAAACATTTTACTTTGGAAAAGTC
>JBGSKB010000337.1:0-4370 GCA_041741395.1 Melioribacteraceae bacterium | reverse complement strand
AAATTACAAAGTTCGGGGAAAAAATACCCATAGAAGTAAACTCAACAATTATTTTTTATGAGGGTGAGGAAACGATTGTTGCAATTATCACAAATTTAACAGAAAGAAAAAAAGTAGCAGATACCTTGGTTGAGGCAAAAGAAAAAGCAGAAAAATCTAACCGACTAAAAACTGAATTTCTTGCCAGCATGTCTCACGAAATAAGAACTCCAGTTAATACAATATTAAGTTACAACTCTTTGCTTAAAGATGAATTGCATGATTTAAAACTAAATCAATTTGAAGATATATTTAATTCTATTTCTATTGGCGGACAAAGATTAATAAGAACTGTTGATTCAATTTTAAATATGTCGCAAATCCAAACCGGAACTTATGAGGTTATAATTCAAAAATTAAATTTGGTAGAAGATATTTTAACAAAGTTGTTCGCTGAATTTAAAATCGATGCTGCAAATATGGGTTTACAATTTCAATTAGAAAAAAATTGTACAAACCCATATCTTCTTGGTGATTCATATTCGCTCGGGCAGTTGTTTACAAATTTAATTGATAATGCAATAAAATACACACTAACTGGTAGTGTAATAATTAAATCATACAATGTTGAAAACGCGAATTTGTGTGTTGATGTTATCGATACCGGAATTGGAATTTCGGATGAGTTTCTTACTCAAATTTTTAATCCTTTCACACAAGAAACACAAGGTTATTCAAGAAGATTTGAGGGAAATGGACTTGGCCTTGCTCTTGTAAAAAAATATTGCTCCTTGAACAATGCAGAAATATTTATTAAAAGTAAAAAGGGTGTCGGAAGTACTTTTACCGTTAAATTTAATTGCGTTTCTTAGTGTCCCGCTCCATATTTTTTTCACCCGCTGTTATTCTTACTCTTATTTTGTTTTCTTCTGTTGGTAATGGACAAGTTGCATATTTTGTAAATGCACATGGCGGATTGTATGATTTATTAAAATCAATTATTACATTATTGTTTGAATCCGGTTTTTCAATATATAAAAATCTTCCGGCACCGTATGTTTCTTCTCCGCTTGTTAAATCTGCAAAAACCAAAAACAAATTTTCTCCGGCAGAAGTTGGTTCAAGTGAAAACTCATTTTTTTCTATTTTAAAAATTAATTTTCCCGGTGAAAAATCTTTCTCAATTGTTCCTAATATTGTGGGAATTTGAACTTCTTTTGGTTTGTCATAAGGAAGAAATTTTGCTTTAACTTTCCAATTTTCGTCAATAGGAAACCTTTCAATTCCTTCAAAATTTTTTACAAGATCAGAATTCAAATCTCTTAATCGAATTCCAAATTTTTCATCGCGTTTAATTATAAACCATCTAAAAGAATCTATTTCTAAAATTGTTGGGTTTCCACTTAGATCAATTTGCATTTCTATTTTATCAATCTTTTTACCATTTGATAAAACACTAACATTTTTGCTGCTTTCAAAAAAAATAGTTGAATCTATTTTTACAAATTTACCAATTTCTGCCGGTGCGTTTTCCGGAAATACAATTTTATTGTTTTCACTTGAACCAAAAGTATTTTCACCTTCTTCGAGCCAGTAAAGTCCAATTAAATTTAGCCAGCCGTTTTCTTTCTTTAAATTTTCAATTCTTTTTTTGTGCCAGTCTTCAACCTCTTTTTTATACTCCGGAGAAACTGGTTTTATATTATTTTCATTTTTGCAATAGCTAAATAAAATTATTATAAGAAAAACATTTATTAAGTTTGATGTTTTCAATATTCCCTCAAAATATTATTGTCAATTAATAATAAGCTTAATTAGTAATTTATACAAATCAGAAAAAAATATTTATGCAAAATTCTTTTGAAATAAATAAAAAAATTGGTCGCGGCGTAAGTTTAGGAAATGCACTTGAAGCTCCGGACGAAGGAGAATGGGGAGTAAAAATTCTTCCGGAATATTTTAAAATTATTAAAGATACCGGATTTTCTTCTGTTCGAATTCCAATTAGATGGTCTGCACATGTTTCAGACAAAAACACATTTACAATTAATGAAAGTTTTTTCTTACGAATTGATTCGGTCGTTCAGCAAGCTCTTGAAAATAATTTAATCGTTATTATAAATGTTCATCATTTTAATGAACTTTATTTTCATCCATTTAAATATGAAAGAATGTTTTATGTTTTGTGGGAACAAATTAGTACTCGTTATAAAAACCAATCGCAAAATCTACTATTCGAAATTTTAAATGAACCTCACTATTTTCTAACAAAAAGAATTTGGAATAAAATTCTTAAAAATGTAATTCCTCTTATCAGAAAAGAAAACAAAGAACGAATTCTTTTGGTTGGTCCCGCAAAATGGAATAATCTTGAAGGACTTAAGGCTTTAGAAATTCCAAAAGAGTTTGAAAATATTATTATCACTTTTCATTATTATAAACCTTTTATTTTTACTCACCAAGGTGGTGAGTGGGTGAAGTTTAGTAATTTGTTTTTGGGAAAGCAGTGGAAAGGTTCTGCAAAAGAAATTCAAAAAATTGAAAAACATTTTATCAAAATAAAACAGTGGGGAATTGAAAATAATTTGCCAATTAATTTAGGTGAGTTTGGCGCTTACCATAAAGCAGATATTGTTTCAAGAATTAAGTGGACAACCGCTGTTTCTGAAATAGCTGAAAAAAATGGCTTTAGTTTAATTTACTGGGAATTTGGTGCCGGTTTTGGAATTTTTGATGTAAACAAAAATATGTGGAAAAATGATTTGTTGAGTTCAATAATCAAAAAATAATAACGGAATATTAAAAATCTATTTCGTTTGGATTTGGTCCCAATCTATAATTTTTATTTAATGAATCTAAAATTTTAATGTCTTCATCAAACAAATTAAAATCAAATATTTGCGAGTTTTCTAATATCCTTTCCTTTCTGGAAGATTTAGGAATTGAAATTATTCCTTTTTGTGCATTCCATCTTAAAACAATTTGCGCCGGTGTTTTTTTATACTTTTCTGAAAGATTTATTATCTCAGAAATATTATTTACTTTTCCTTTCATTAATGGAGCCCACGCTTCCATCACAATTTTATTTTTCTGACAAAAATCCACAAGCTCCGGTTGTGTTAAATATGGATGATACTCAACTTGGTTAATTGTTGGAATTATTTCTGAATTTTTAAACAGTTCTTTCAAATGTTTTATAGCAAAATTACTAACGCCAATTGCTCTAACTAATTTTTCATCATAAAGTTTTTCTAATGCTTTCCATGTTGAAGAAATTTTATCTGGAATTGGCCAATGAACTAAATATAAATCAATATAATCTGTTTGTAATTTTTTCATACTTTTTGTAAATGCAGATAATGTTTTCTCGTAACCTTGATCTGAATTCCAAACTTTTGTAGTTATAAAAATTTCATTGCGATTTATTTGCGAACTTCTAATTGCGTTACCTACTCCTTTTTCATTTGCATAAAGAGCTGCGGTATCAATACTTCTATAACCAATTTTCAAAGCATAACTAACCGAATTTTCGGTTTCCTTTCCTTCGCTCATTTGCCAAACGCCTAATCCAAGAATTGGCATTTTAAGATTATTGTTTAGCTCAAAACTTTTTTCGATTATTTCCATTAACATATTTTACATTAATCCAAATTGTGTAAAGTGATGAGTAAAATGTTTTTTATGAAAAATCTTCCACTCCTCAAAATTTAACGGACCAAAGGTTGCGTTCATTTTTTGTGCGTATGGATTTTTTATAAAATAATTTTCAAAATCAATAATTTCTTTAAGAAGTATTTCTTTTGCGTTTTCTAAGTTTGGCGAGATTAACGGTTTTAATCCTTCTCCAATAATGGTATTAACAAAATTTTTAGGAAGTGGTTTTGAACTTAATAATACTCTTTTTAACAGTGGATATTTTTCTGGCGGATTCATACAATCATTAATTAGAACTTTTCCGTTGCTGGTTTTTACTGCTAAAGTTAGATGTTCAATCATATGTTGGGATGTCATGCTCCCCCAAATTGGTGCGGAATCTTTTTTCAATTTTTCGAAAAGCGTTAAGTCAATTTCAAAGTTCATGGTTTTCTCTTTCTTATAAATTAACTTGTTAAATAACTTTATTCCGCTTTAAAATCAATCTTTTTATGAGTTCCATCACAAAACGGTTTATTTGATGATTGTCCGCATCTGCAAAGAAAAATTTTTTCTGCTTCTTTTATTACTTCACCCGTACTTTTATTAACGATTAAGTTTCCTTCAATCATTAAAGGACCGTTTTGCATGGTGGTAATTTTTGTTTTATCCAACTTATCCTCTCATTTTATCCAATAAATTATTCATAACATTAACTTCGTTTTCTGATAATGTTCTAAAAAGTTTTATGAATTCAT
>JBGSKB010000336.1:0-4158 GCA_041741395.1 Melioribacteraceae bacterium | reverse complement strand
ATTATTAACTTTTACTTGACCTTCACCGGTACCCGATTTAGTAAGGTTTAATGAATATTGAGATAAAGTAAAATTAGCATTAATGTTTTTTTGACCATTCATTGTTATAGTTGTGGGATTTACTAAACTATTTAAATCTCCGGTCCAACCCGAAAATGTAGAACCTGTTATTGGAACTGCTTCAATATTTACTACTGTGTTGTAATTAAAATTTGCTGAGTATGGTAAATCATGAGTTAAATTATTTACTTTTACTTTTCCACTTCCCGTTCCAACAGAGGAAATATTTAAGGGATATTGTATTAAAGTATAATTTGCAATAACATTTTGATCACCAGACATCGTAATTGTTGTTGGATTTGCAGTTGTATTTATTGCACCAGTCCAACTATTAAATTCAGAACCAATTGAACTGACAGCTTCAATATTTACAATTGTGTTAAAGTCAAAAGTTCCAGAATAAGGAAGAGTTTTACTAACACTATTAACTTTTATAGTTCCATTACCATTGCCACCTGAAGCAATACTGAGTGTATATTTTATTAACGTAAAATTCGCAGTAACATTTTTAACACTATTCATTGTTATTGTGGTTGGATTTTGAGTTCCTGTTTTATTTCCACTCCATGAACTAAAATTTGATCCAACAGCTGCTACTGCTTCAAAATTCACAACTACGTTATAGTCAAAACTTTCAGAATAAGGTAAATTATGCGTAATTCCGTTAACTTTTATTTGACCATCTCCATTTCCACTTTTTGTAAAATTTAAAGCATATTTTGTTGTAATAAAATTCGCTATTAAATTTCTATTTGCAGTTGCAGAAAATGAATAATTGGCATTAGTACTTACCTCTGTTCCATTTTCTGTCCAATTTGTAAATGTATAACCTGTGTTTGCAGTTGCTGTTAAATTAACTTGCTCACCATGATTATATATTCCACCAACTTTTAATCCAGTTATTGTTCCTCCGCCAGATGGATTTGCAGTTGCTGTTATTGTATATTGACTCTGGGAAAAATTTGCTACTAAATTTCTATTTGTGGATGCAGAAAAAGAGTAATTAGCATTAGAGCTTACCGCTGTTCCGTTTTCTGTCCAATTTGTAAATGTATATCCTGTGTTTGCAGTTGCTGTTAAATTAACTTGCTCACCATGAATATATATTCCACCAACTTTTAATCCAGTTATTGTTCCTCCGCCAGATGGATTTGCAGTTGCTGTAATTGTATATTGATTCTGGGAGAAATTTGCGACTAAATTTCGATCAACAGTTGCAGTAAATGAGTAATTGGTATTTGTGCTTACTTGGGTACCATTTTCTGTCCATTTAGTAAAAGTATAACCGGTATTTGCTGTTGCTGTTAAGTTTACTTCATCATTATAGCTATAAATACCACCGGCATTTAATCCGGAAATTGATCCACTTCCTGAAGGATTAACGGTAGCTCCAATAATTAATTCATCAATTTCATAAGTAACACTAATATTTCTATCTGTAAACATAGAAAATGTTTCAGTAGAGTTTGTTGAATTTAGATCGCCAGACCATTCAACAAAGTGATTTCCAATATCCGGAACGGCTATTATTTCTATTGGTGTTCCAACTAAAAAATTATCAGTATAGGGAAGCGTTTTGGCAGTTCCATTGACTGTTATCTGGCCAGAACCCGAACCATTAATATCCTTTTCAACATGAAGTGTAACAAATTGGCTAAAACTTTGTCCTGTGAGGACAAGTAATAATAATAACGAATTCAAAAAGTATTTTATCATTGTCTTTTTTAATTATTTAATGTTCAAATTAGCAAAATATTTTTCTTAAGGAAACCATAAAAACTTTCTCTAAAAGAAATTTTTATATTATAAAAAATATAACTATTATTATAATAATGTATTCTAAATCACAATTTTATCTTTAAGATGAAAAATTATATAAAACAATTGTTATTTCTACAAATTTTTAGTCTTTTCTTAATTTCGTGCGATGGAAACAGAATTAGTGATATTGATGATGTTGTAATTCCATCTCAAAATGTTAGTTTTGCGCAATATATTCAACCAATTTTTAACTATAAATGCACAAATAGCGGTTGCCATGATAGCGAATCAAGAGCTGCAAATTTGGATTTAACAACTTGGGCTGGAGCTACGTCTGATCCATTGATTGTTTCTCCCGGATTTCCGGATAACAGCAAAATGGTTTGGGCAGTAGAAGGAAATTCCGGAGCTTCAATTATGCCTCCGCCTTATGGAAGTGTTCTACCACTGACTGAGAATCAAATTGAAGGTTTAAGAACATGGATTGAAGAAGGTGCAAAAGCAAATTAATTGCGGAATTTATCTTCTTGAAATTAAAATTTTGCAAAAGTTTAGCATAGAAATTGGAAAATTTGGAAAAGTAACATTTGAAAAAGGATTTTATTATTATATTGGAAGTGCACAAAAAAATTTACATCAAAGAATTTTAAGACATATCCGTAAAAGCAAAAAACTACATTGGCATATTGATTATCTCAATTCGGAAAATAACTCAAAAATTGAAAATATTTTTATATTTCCAAATTACCCAAAAAATGAAGAATGTTTATTAGTCGATTCCTTAGAAAAAAACTTTCATCAATCTCATAAAGTAAAAAAATTTGGTAATTCAGATTGCATTAAATGCGTTTCTCATTTACTTTTCAACAAAAAAAAGATTGATTATAACCATTTATTTTCTCTGTACCAATCAACTGTACTTTTCATTCCTTCTTCTAAAGAAATATTTTGAGTATAGCCAAAATCTTTTTTAGCTTTTGAAATATCACATGTCCAATTTTCTTGAACAAAATCTTTTGATTTTTCCCAATTAAAAGTTGCTGGTTTTTTTGCAAAATAATTTATTAAATGAGAAATTCCGCCAACAATGTAAACAATAAAATGTGGAATTCTAATTCTAAGCGCTTTTTTACCGATTGCTTTTTCCATTGCATCGCTAACTTGATTCCAACTATAAATTTCATCAGAACTAATAAAATAGATTTGATTTTTTGCTTTTTCTGATTGCGATGCTAAAAAAATTCCGTTCACAAAATCTCTTCCATGAATTAGACTTAATTTTTTATTATTAAATCCAACCAAAGTCATAATTCCCTTTTGAAATCCTTTAAACATTGCATAAATATCCTCTTCCCGTTCACCATAAATTGCCGGTGCTCTACAAATTGTTATCGGAAGTTTATCCATATAACTTTTTGCAAGTTCTTCTTCTGCTAATTTACTTTTACCGTAAGTTGTAATAGGATGCGGAACTGTTTGTTCTGTACAAGGAATTCCATTTTCTGCCGGACCACTTGCAGTTAAACTGCTAACAATTATAATTCTTTTAATATTTGGATTAACTTCAACAATTGCATCCAAAATTGTTTTTGTAGTTTCAACATTTCCTTTATAAAATCCATCTTTATTTTTTGATCGTACAACTCCAGCAACGTGATAAACAAAATCTGCATCCGATAAAATTGGTTTTAATTTTTTTTTGTCAAAAAGCCCAGTTTCAAAAATTTCTACTTTTTTGTCTTTCAACCATCTTAAATTACTTGATTTTCTTACTATACATCGAACTGTAAAATTTTTTTCAAGAAGTAAATCAACTAAGTGACTTCCTACAAAACCCGTAGCTCCGGTTACAACAGCAATGTTATTTTTCATTTTCGTTTTAATTTGATTTTAATTAGATATAATTATACTTTTTTTGTTAGAATAAAATTTATTACATAAATATACAAAAACCGTAAATACAATTGGAGGTTTGATTTGGATCTTTTTAAAAAGTGTTATGATTTTACCAGAGCAGATGAAATTAAAGCTTTGGGAGTTTATCCTTATTTTAGAGCAGTAGAAGAAAATGAAGGTCCTGTTGTTTCTATTGAAGGCAGAAAAATTATTATGGCTGGTTCAAATAATTATTTGGGATTAACCGGTCACCCAAAAGTTAGAGAAGCTTCAATTAATGCAATTCACAGATATGGTACAGGCTGTTCAGGTTCAAGATATTTAACTGGAACTATTGACTTGCACATTGAATTAGAAAACAGATTGGCAAAATTCTTAGGTAAAGAAGCTGTTCTATTATTTAGCACAGGTTATCAAACTGCACAAGGAATAATTCCAACT
>JBGSKB010000335.1:0-3948 GCA_041741395.1 Melioribacteraceae bacterium | reverse complement strand
TATCCGCAACCGGTTTTGATTCTCCAAATCCAGCAGTAGTTAGTCTATCGGCAGAAATACCTTTTTTAACTAAATAATTTTTAACGGAAATTGCACGTCTTTCAGATAAATCTTGATTATACTTTTCGTCTCCATCACTATCTGTATGGCCTTGGACTTCCACTTTAACATCAGACATTTTTGTTAAAACATTAGCCGCATTATCTAAAATTTTCTTAGATGGATTAGTTATTACATCGCTATTAGTCTTAAAATGAATATTTGTGAAAACTAATTTTTCTCCAATTTCTATTAGTTTTGCCATTTCTTTTTCTTCAGGAGTTGCATATTGATCAAGCGCAGCTTCAGCTTTTACTGGTTTAGAAGACTGAACTTTTATATTATCTGAATTTGTAATTTTAAATTCAATTCGTCTATTTACAGCTCTCCCGTAAGCTGTTCCATTATCTTCAATCGGTTTAGTCTCGCCAAGACCAATTGGAGTTAGTCTTGATTCATTAATTCCTTTTTTAACTAGAAAGTTCTTAACTGATTTTGCTCTTTTTTCTGAAAGAAATTCATTATACAAATTATTACCTAAACTGTCTGTATGACCTTGAATTTCCACATTTGCATCCGGATATTTTTGCAAAACATCTGCTACATTTGTCAAAGTGGTTTCAGATTCTGGAGTTAATTCATCACTATCGAATTTAAAAAATACACCTTCAATTATAACTTGTTCACTATTTTTTACTGCATTTTCAAAATCAGTTCCATTTTGTTGTGTACCACCTTCTTCAGGTTTTGGACATTTGCTGCTAATTCCATCATAAATACTAAATTCTATTCTCCTATTAATTGCTCTTCCGATTTCAGTATCATTATCTGCAACTGGTTTACGTTCACCGCAGCCACCCGTAAATAATCTATCTTCAACAACACCACGTGTTACTAAATAATTTTTGACGCTTTTTGCTCTTCTTTCGGATAAATCCATATTATATTCATCGGTTCCAATATTATCAGTATGACCAAGAATTTCTATTTTTTCATCAGGAAATCTATTTAGTGTATTTGCAACATTGTTTAGAATTGCTTTTGATTCATCGGTGAGTTCATCTTTATCAAATTTGAATTTTACATTTTCTAAAACAAATGATTCTCTTTTTGTAACAGCTTTTTCAATTATTTTATCAATATATACGGTATCAACAACAATTTTTTCTACAGGAACTTCTTTAATAACTTCTCTTATGCTGAATGGTTCGCAGATTTTAGATCTTTCACCACGATCAAAATACCAAATTGCA
Source organism: Melioribacteraceae bacterium (assembly GCA_041741395.1). Classification (GTDB taxonomy): domain Bacteria; phylum Bacteroidota; class Ignavibacteria; order Ignavibacteriales; family Melioribacteraceae. The sequence continues at coordinate 2,656 of JBGSKB010000335.1, read as the reverse complement.
CCAAGTTTAAGATTCATATAAGAATCACCATTGCTTTGGAGAATTCCTTTCACTTCATTTATGTGATCATTTCCGTCAATTTTATTGTTTGATGCTGTTATATAATCAAATTCAGCTTTTAGACTTATATCATCAAAAAACTTAAACTCTGCTCCTATTCCTAATAAAGCTTGATATCCGACCCAAGCATCATTAATTGGTTTTCTAATATCTCCCATAAATGGATTTGACGATTTAAAATACGTCATCCCATATCCTAACATTAAATATGGAGAAATTCGTTCGCATGGTAAAATTGTGTAAAGTGCTTCTAAGTTTATGGCACCCATATTTACAAAGTTATTAAGCTCGTCTCCATTAGTTCCATAGTAAAATGAACTTAACAAAACATATGATGGTGTTAGTCTAAATCCAAAGTGTTCTGTTAAATTATAGCCCAGAGTTAAATATCCACCAAAATTTTCATGTGACGCAATTGATTTATCACTTATTGTCATATATCGGGGATAACTTAATCCAGCGCCAACATACCAATCAGTTTTATAGACGCGTACACTATCATCATTTTCATTCTGTGCAAATATTAAATTTGTGAGTAATAAAAAAAACAACAGGATTTTTTTCATTTTAGTTACCTCTTTAATTAATTACTATGTAAGTAATTTTTGATTCAAAAAAATTAAGAAATATTTTTTTCTTAATCCATATAAAATAATAAAATAGAAGTTTTACTTAATTCAATTTTTAATTGAAACACATAACTAAATTATTTTTATAGAGTTAGTTGTAAAATTTATCTTTAAATAAGGCTATTGTGATTTTAAATAAAAAAATAAATAAATAGAAAATTTTGTTTGATTGGAAAATATTTATTATTTATTGAAATTATCGAATAAAATAGTAGATTTTATTAATTACATGAAAATGAAATTTGGCAAGAAAAAAAATGAATTGGTTTAGGCAAAAAACAAACCAATTTAGAATAATAAAATATTTTTTTAATAAATTATTTTTGAGCCTTCATAATAATATCTGCAAATTCTCTAAAAACTCCATCACCACCTTTTTTTGTAAGTACTAAATCCACGATATTTTTTATTTCATCAACGGCATCTGATGGACTTGCTGAAAATCCAACTTCATTTATAATTCCGATATCGTTTACATCATCACCAATAAAAGCAACGTTTTCCGGAGAAATGTTTTCTAATTTGCAGATTTCTTTCATTTTATTTTCTTTATCCCAAATGCCAAGAAAAAGATAATCGACTTTTATTCGTTCACCTCTAATCCTAATTAGTTCGGAAGTATCCGTTGTAATTATTGCACTTTTAATTCCTTGCTCTTTTAGCAAACGAGTTCCCATTCCGTCTTTAACATTGAACTTTTTCATAATCATACCTTCCGGTGAATAATACAAACCTCCATCTGTTAAGACACCGTCAACGTCTGTAATAACAAGTTTAATTTTTTTTGTTTGCAATATTTGTTCAAATTTTTTCATATAAAATTATAATTATTTTAATGACAAAATATAATGTTTAATAAAACAAAAAAGGCTGCAAAGTAGCAGCCTTTATAGGATTAAAAAAATACTAAATTCTTAATTGAATGAATATCTTACTGATAATTGAAGTCTGAAGACATCATCAATTGATGCGGTTGGCTGGAATGATTCAGTAATTAATTTTCCGCCAACTCTTGTTAATTGATATTGAACTTCGCCTTCAGCATTTGCTTGTGCATTTCTAACCACAACCAGAGGAGTTGTAGTTGTAAATCTTTGATTAACTCCCCAATCTGGATTTAACAAGTTTCCAAAATTCAAAAAGTCAACTCTAAATTGTAATGAGTTACGTGCACCTAATAAATCCATGAAAACTTCTTGAGTAACGCTAAAGTCAGCTCTGAATACCATTGGTAAAAATGCGCCGCCTCTTTCAGCATATTCACCACGATGTTCACTTAAATAGTCGTCTTGTTCAATATAAGCATCCCAAGCATCAGCTTGTTGTTCAGCGCTAAATAATACAGTATTATCAGTTGAACTTACAGGAATTGGAACAAAATTCATTTCCGATTTATCATTTGCAATATAAACTAGGTCATTGCTTGTTCCGCCATCACCGTTTATATCACCGCTAAATACGTAACTTGCATTTCCTGGAGTATATCCATCCCAGAAAGCTGAGAAAGTAGTTGCACCAAAATCAAAATATTCTGCACGGTATGCAGCTGCTGCAAATATTCTATGTCCAGGAGAATAGTTAGAAAATGCTATGCCCGGATTGTTTGGATCGTTTGAATGTTGATTATTATTCCATGAACCAAATGCGATTGAGCCTGCATCTACAGTATTTTCTGAATATCCATAATTGTAAGCAACTTTTGCAAACCAATCATCTCTAAATGGTTTCTCTAAAGCAGCTGAAATATTAAATGATGAACCTTCATCTTGGTTTTTTAATACAATGGCATTGGCAATATTACTGTTTATTCTGTTGCTTGTTGTCCATCTTGCACGATTATCAACTCCCGAAAAGCTGGTATTTGCGTCGGCTAAGTTAGCATTTATATAATATACACCGTTTACATCTCTTCCATAAATTGCTTCAGCAGTTCCAATTAAACCAAAAGGTAATTTTTGATCAACTGC
>JBGSKB010000334.1:0-3595 GCA_041741395.1 Melioribacteraceae bacterium | reverse complement strand
TTTGGCGCAAAGAAAATTCCGGAACTTGCTCAAGGAGTTGGTAAAGGAATGAAGGAATTTAAGAAAGCCATTAAAGAAGTCGAAGAAGATATTACTGATGTTAAAGATGATATAAAATCTAAAAAATAATCCGGATTTCTAATATTGCTCACGTACAAAAATCATTCAGAAAAATTAGATTTTATTAAATCTGGGAATTTATCTCTTGTTGAAAACGTTCAGTATTTTTTAAATCAAATTGAACAAAATAAAGATATAAATGCGTTCAATTTCGTTTTTGAAGATTCTTTAATTTCTGCAAAAATTATTCAAGAGAAAATTAAAAACGGAAATGCCGGGAAGCTTGCCGGAATGGTGATTGCCGTTAAGGATGTTTTGGCAATTAAAGATAAACCTTTAACTTGTTCTTCAAAAATTTTAGAGAATTTTGAATCATTATATACTGCACCTGCAATTCAAAAGTTGATTGATGAAGATGCAATTATAATTGGCAAAACCAATTGCGATGAATTTGCCATGGGTTCTTCAAATGAGAACTCCTATTTTGGACCCGTAAAAAATCCGATAAACAAAGAATACGTAACCGGCGGATCAAGCGGTGGATCTGCTGCTGCAGTTTCAGCAAATTTATGCGATGCTGCAATTGGCACTGACACCGGCGGTTCAATTCGTCAACCTGCGGCTTTTTGCGGAATTTTGGGAATGAAACCAAGTTACGGAAGAGTTTCCAGATTTGGACTAAATGCATTTGCTTCATCTTTTGATTCGATCGGATCTTTCGCAAAAAATATTTACGATATTTCTTTAGTCCAAGAAGTACTTTCCGGTTTTGATCAAAATGATTCAACATCAGAAAATATTTCAGTCCCAAAATTTTCAACATTTTTTAAAAATATTGATAAAATAAAAGTTGGTATTCCAATAGAATATTTTGCTGAAGGTTTGGATTCAGAAATAAAATTAGCAATTGATAAACAATTGGAATTAATAAAATCCAAAGGTTTTGAAGTTGTTGAAATTAATTTACCTATGACGGAATTTTCAATTGCAACATATTACATCTTAACTACTGCAGAAGCTTCATCAAATTTGGCAAGATTTGACGGCGCCCGCTATGGTTTTAGAACAAATGAAAAAGTCGGTTTGCGTGAAATGTACACCAAATCAAGATCGCAAGGATTTGGCAAAGAAGTTAAACGCAGAATTATGCTCGGCACTTATGTTTTATCTGCCGGATATTACGATGCATATTATAGAAAAGCGCAAAAAGTAAGAAGATTAATTAAAGAAGATTTTGATAAAGCTTTCAATCAAGTTGATATTATTTTAACTCCAACTTCTCCAACAACTGCTTTTAAAATTGGGGAAAAATCGAGCGATCCGCTGCAAATGTATTTGAGCGATATTTATACAACGTCTGCAAATTTAGCAGGAATTCCCGGTTTAAATATTCCAATCGGTTTCGATAATAAAGGGCTTCCAATTGGAATGCAATTAATGGCAAATCAATTTGAAGAAGATTTACTTTTAAGTTTTACTAACAAAATTTCAAATTAAAATTAACAAATTTGTCATTCCCATTTAAGTGAGATCCGTAAATAAATTATTTATAGATTTCCGATAACAGCATTCGGAAATGACAAAATAAAATAATTTGGCGTCACTGACCATTCAGTGACGAAAATAAACTTATAAATTCAATTTTAATTTATTAGGGAAAATAAAATGTCTGAATTACATAAATGTATTAGCTGTGAAAGAGAAGAAACAATTATTCCACTTGTTTCAATAAGATTTTCACAAATCCCAAGTTGGATTTGCACTCAATGTTTGCCGACTTTAATTCACAATCCCGCAAAATTGGAATCAAAGTTTAGAGATATGGATGTGAATAATCCGATAAAACCAAAAATAAATTAAGTAAAGATTTATAAAACCTCCAAAGTTTTTGAAACTTTGGAGGTTTATTAATTCTACTTAACCAAAATTAATTTAGCTGATTTTTCAAAATGTTTGTTGTCTTTTAATGTGGTTGCTTCAAATCTATAAAGATAAATTCCACTTGAAACTTTTGAACCATTGCTGTTTTTTCCATCCCATATAACTTTGTACTTGCCAGCATTTTGGATATTAGCAATTAATGTTTTAACTAATGCACCCATTATATCATAAATGATTAGTTTTACATTTGCATCTTGAGGAAGTGTATATTCAATAGTTGTAGTTGGATTAAATGGATTTGGGAAATTATTTACTGAAAATTCTTCTTCTGTTTTTTCTGTTGTTAATCCTTTTTCTTCAAAGTTCTTTCCCATACTCATGAGTTCTTCTTTTGCAGATTCAGCAATCATTTCTTTCGGATATTGTTCTATTACCTGAGTAAATATTTTTGCTGCACTTTCTGAATCATTTAAATAGTACCTATAAATTAGTCCCTTTCCATATAACACTTCTTGAAGCAAGAGATGCTTTGGATATTGATTTATTATCTGATCAGATAATTCTAAAGCTTTATCATATTTACCTAATTTAATTTGTGATTGTTTTTCTAAATTCAGAACATGGGGAGTTAGGTTATTATATTTTTTATCATTTAATAAGTTATTGGTATAAGTGGCTAAACCAGAATAATCACCCATGGTTCTATATAAATAACCAATTCTTCCTAAAGATAATATTGCTTCATTGCTTTCCGGATATTGTTCAATTATGTTATTAAAAGAACTTTTTAAATTGTCAAAGTCTTGAGTATAATCCATAGGATTAGGTGACCCTCCAGATTTTTGAGCTTCATTTAAATTCGATTTTAATTGACGGTAATCAATCATAGTACTTTCAAATTCAGATTTACTGGAACCAATATCAATAATTTCAACAACTTCGCTAAATTCTTCTGAATCCATTCCTTGCTTTGCTAATTGACTTCCGTTACAATATCGCCAATCTGAAGGATATGAAACTGTTCCACTGCTTACTGTGCTACCAGGTGTTGAACCACTAAAATAACCGTAATTTCTGATCAAAACATAACACATAGCTGAGGCATATATATCAAAAGAATTACTGCAAAAATTTGGTTCTGTGAAATCTCCAGAAGTCCAATAGTGAAAATATGCTCCTTGACTTGTTTTATTATGAAATGAACCTTTAAAAAATTCTGCATCTCCATCATCATGGCCGTAAAATGCTTTAGCTTGACTTTGGAAAAAATATGGGTCATAAAAATAGACATCTGAATTTATTGATTCCACATAGCAATTTGGATGATCAGACCTAAAGTTAATATAAACATTATCAGAATTAGTAAGTGTTATTTTATTTTTAACTTTAATAGAACTTATTGTAGTATTATCTGCATTGTTTAATGTAATAGTTCCATTTACTATTGATAAATCACCTGTTAAAGTTCTATTAGAAATATTTGATAAACTCAAATTCCCGCTATAAGTTACATTAGGTAATAATTGAATTGTTTGTCCTGAAACAGAAGCATTTATTGCATTTTGTGGTGTATAGAGGCCTTTAATTGTAGTTCCAGTTTTTAAAATTGCAAAATTGCCCGTAACATTTTGTTCCACTGAAATAGTCCCACCAG
>JBGSKB010000333.1:0-6526 GCA_041741395.1 Melioribacteraceae bacterium | reverse complement strand
TCGGCTTCCTGAAAGCTATTGTCTGGCCTGCAATGCAGATTTTCCAGTTGTTTGAATTCCTGAAAGTCTAGTATTAAAGGTTAAATACAATTCTTTAATAAATACAATCAGATAGCACAGAACATATTATTACAAATATGTGGAGTTGTTATCCATAAATTTTGACAAATTTATGGAAGGAATAATTTATCAAAAACTATGTGAGAACCACTTATGCCTAAATAAAATTATAGCTTATTCCCATTTGCCATGATTCTTTCATTTGCGCAATTATTGATTCGGATTTTTTGAAAATAAAATTATATGTAAAACTTACATTTAACCAGCTATTAACCTTAGCAACCATTTTGTTATCCCATCTAACATCCCAAACGTCTATTTCCTCAAATCGAGTAAATAATATTAGATTTGATTCTGCAACAATATTATCATCTAAATTAAATTTTGCATTAGTAACACTTTCAAATCCGGTTTCAAACTTATATGATTCTTCTTTATTTATAGTTTCAACATCGTTTGTATATTTTCTGTAAATCTCAGTTGTTGTATGCTGAAGTGCAATTCCTAATCGTGTTTGAAGAGTTGAAATTTTATCATAAGTAAATCCAACACTTTGAGTGATAATTGCGGGATCAAAAAAATCAGAAACTTTTACTGGTTTTGCTCCAGAATAATCATAACCGGTTGTTAATTGTGTTCTAAGAGAATTGCTGAAAAAAGGATCAACTTTCCAATTTGCATGATAAGAAATAATTTGATCTAAATAAAATTCATTCTCATTTGTTCTGAAATCATTTCCATTAAATCTAGTTCTTCCGTAAAGAGAGCGGAATTTGGTTCTAAAACCTAACTCGTCATCTTCATAATTTAAATTGAAATCACAATTAAGTGTCCAAGTTAGTGAATTTTCTCCGCCTTTAGTCCAATTGCTAAATGCAATTTGACTAAAATTTAATCCACCGACTAAACTTGGAACCCATTTATAATTTGTTGTATCTTGAATTTGCGAAAATATTTCTGAAATAGTAATAAATAGAAATATTACAATACAAGTTATTATTTTAATTGATTTTTCCATGATCGAAATAATAATGTAAAGAAGCAATCGTTTGTTTGTTTAAGTTAAAGATAAACAATCAATTGTATAATGTCAATTAAAGAGTAATACTAAGAACCTTGACCAATTATTTTTTCAAATAAATCCAAAACTTCCTTCTCATTTGCTGTTCCAGTTTGATATAATTTTTGAACAGTTACTGCGGCTGCTAAATTTGCTAATTCAATTGTTTCTTGAAGGGAACATTTTGAACCTAAAGCGCAAGCAATTGCCGAAAAAACTGTATCTCCCGCCCCAACAATATCCAATTCACAATTTAATTTTATTCCCGATGTTTCACAAAATCCACTCTTATCAAAGGCAAGAATTCCATTTTCACCTCTTGTTATAAATACAGGTTTATTAGTTCTTTCAAATAATTTTTCAGCAATATTTTTTAATTCCTTGTCGGTTAAATCCGTTTTTTCAACATCATTTTTATTAGCTAAAATTAGAGCTTCCTTGTTATTTACTTTATAACTAACATTTTTAAACTTAGAAGCAAAATGCCGTGAATCCAGAATAAATATTTTATCAGAATTATTTTTAATAATTTCATTCAAGCCATCTATAAATTCTTGATTTGTAATACTTCCCTGCACCTGTTGATTTATTACAAAAATATCTAAATCATTTATTGAATTTTTAATATTATCCAACAACTTTTCATCTGACTCAACTGATCTTTTATTATAAGTTCCAAAATCAATTCTAGGTTGTTCTTTACCGTTCAAAATTAATTTTGAAAATGTGTACGAATCAAAATTTTCTTTCTGTAAAACAAATCCATCAATATCTGCATTTATTGATTTAAGCTGCGAAATCATTTCAGAACCAAAAACATCACTTCCATAAATTCCAAAAAGTTTTAATTCTTTTGGTTTTAAGGCAGAAATATTTGCAGCAACATTTGATGCTCCGCCTAATGAATAATTTTGCTTTTTTACAGCTTGGGCATGCAATCCCGTTTCCAAAGAAATTTCTGATCCTCTCGGATCTAAAACCCAATATACATCGAGACAAAAATCTCCGTACAGCCCAATTTTTGTTTCGTTAATTTTTTTAAATATTTCCTTAAATCTTTCAAAATTAGTTTGCATATAATAATCCAAAATTTAAAGTAATTTTTCTGTGAATTATTTTTCTAATTACCTTGTTGAAAATTTATAAATTGTTTTTGATTAATAAACATCGCCCGGTTTTAATAATGTTGATGGAAATTCTGGCTGATTTGGCGAATCCGGAAAATGTTCTGTCTCTAAACAAACTCCGATTCTCTTAAAATATTTAATTCCATTTTTCCCAATAAAAGTTACATCAAGATGATTCCCGGAATAAAGTTGAACTGCCGGTTCAGTGGTAAACATTTCAATTAATCTACCACTTTTTTCCTCAAATAAATTTGCTTGATGTTTTAAATCACCGTCATAATTATTGAAAACAAAACAATGATCATAACCAAATCCTTTTTGTATCTGTTCGTTTTGTTCATTAATTCTTTCTCCAATTTTTGTTTCATTTTTAAAATCAAAAGGAGTTTCAGAAACAGAATAAATTTTACCAATAGGAATTGCTAGATTATCAATTGGAATATACTTTTCAGCATTTACCCAAAGTTGATGATACATAATTGTATTTTCAAAATTTCCTGATAAATTAAAATATGTATGATTTGTTAAGCAAATATGCGTTGATTTATCTGTCGTTGCCGAATATTCAATAATCAATTCATTTTCATTTGTCAGAATATAATTAACATTTGTTTCTAAATTTCCGGGATAACCTTCTTCACCATCTTTACTAAGATATTTTAGTTTTAACGACACACGTTTATCATCAATAAATTCTTCAGCATTCCAAACAACTTTATCAAAACCAACAAATCCGCCATGCAAGTGATTTTTCTCTTCATTCGAAGTTAAATTATATTTTCTTCCATCAATAACAAAACTTGAATTGCTTATTCTATTTGCATATCTACCACAAATACAACCAAAATATGGAGTGTGTTTTTGGTAATCTTCTAACTTATCGTAACCTAAAACAATGTCATCGATTTTACCATTTCTATCCGGTACATAAATTGATTGAATTATACCTCCATAATTAGAAATTTTGATTTTAATTCCATTATTATTTGTCAATGTGAATAAATCAACTTGCTCCGATTTTTTTGAAATTCCCCAAATTATTTTCTCAATTTTCATTTAGCTCTCAAAAATTTTTAATTACTCTTTTATCCAATCTTCAAAAAAAGAAACATGTTTAATAGATTTTTTTTCTTGCGGTAAATGGTAAGAGTAAGTTAAGTGGATTTTTCCATCTTTAGCTTGAATAACTGAAGGATAAGCATATGAACCATTTCCTTTATCTGATTTTTCAATATACTTTTTCCACTTCCAAGTTTTACCTTCATCATCAGAAATTGCCGCAGCAAGCTGATGTCGTCCTTCTACATTATCGTTGAAAATTAATAACCAATTACCGCTTTTTAATTTTATCGCTTCCAAACTTGAACCGGGATTTGGGATTTCTGTTTTTTCTGAAAAACTCCAACTAAATCCACTATCATTAGAAATACTTGTCATTATTTTTCCCGGGTAATCTCCATCGTTACGCATGTATGCAATTAATGAACCATCATTTTTCTGAATAATACTTGGCTGACTATTTCCTCTTCCTACAATCGGCAAACTATTTTTCCAAGTTTTACAATTATCATCCGAAATTGCAATCATTGCTAAATTAAATCCATCCGAATAAAGAGGTAATAAAATTCTTCCATTTTCCAAAATTGTTGGATGCGTTCTTGTCATCCATCCAATTGTTCTTTTTTTAGGATCTTTGGATGCTTCAATAACCATTGACTCATAAGTTGGAGCATATTCTGCATAAACCATTTCCGGACCCTCATTTTCCTTAAAATGCTTTTCAATAGTTTGTGCAAAATCATCATCCGGGGCAAACAAAATAATATCTTGCCATTCCCAATTTGGCGGACCTTCGTTCAAATAATCTCTAGAAGTTTTAAATTTTAAAATTGATGTTTCCCATTTGTTAGCTTGAATAACAATCCAAAAAAGAAATAATTCATTCTCTTGATTAAGAAATAACATTGGATTACAATCAGGATGATTTGGAGTATCAGCCATTAAAAAAGGTTTGCTCCAATTTTCCTCTCCTTTCTTTAAACGTGCTCCATTTACAACAACATCATTCGCCCATCTTTCTCCGCTTCCTTGAAACCAGCAAACAAGTAAATCACCATTTGGTAATTCAACAATACTGCTGGAGTGAACATGTTTTTCTTGAAATGGAAAAATAATTTCTCCACTTATCTGCGTCTGAGCTTTTATTAAAATACTAGTAATTAATAATATTTTGAAAATAAGTTTTGTTTTCATTTAGTTATCCAAAAAAAATATTCTTTAAAATTGATTTATTAAATAAATTATTCTGCATTAATAATTTGCTTATGAAAAGCTTCTAAATGTGGTTTCCCAGATTCTGCAAAATGTGTTATTCCCTCTCTATCAACGACTTTGTTAAATTTATCGTAAGTACCGTCATATTTTGAATTAACCGGAAATTTTAAACACTTTAAATATATTAGTGGTAATCGAGTCATTTCAACTCTTACTTTTATTTTATTATTGTCAGCAACAATTTCGGCTCTATCAAAAATTACATCTGCGTCATTTATAAATTTATTCGAAAAAATTATATCGTCCGTACTTAATCCAAGGTGGATATGTGTATTTGGCGTAAGTTGAGAATGAAGCAAATCAAAATATTCTCTAATATATTGACCACTTCTTCCATAATATCCAAACAAAAAATCATTAATTATATTTTCAACATCTGCATCTGAGTTCCACAATAATTTTGAAATTAAATAAGCACGTAACTCTGCAAATTCTCCACCTCGACTTTGATATGCTGCTTGCTCCATTATTCCAATTGATTTATTTTCTTGAAATGTCTTTATATTCGATTTTAGAACATTAAAATTTGGATAAGGTAAAATGTAGTGGCTAAAGTTTACTACATAATCCCAAATATAAAGGTGTGGTGATATTTTTGCCCAATCTTTTAGGTCAGTTAAAAATTCTTGATTTTCCGGACAACTTTTAAAATCATGAGCAAAACAGCACTCAATACTGCATAATCTTATTACAACATTATCTTTTGGTTTAATATTTTTTGGAGCATTTCTTGTATATTGATACGCAAGAGTTCCTACATATTTATCTGGAAATTCATCTTTTATATTATCCGCAACTTGATTAACAAACCAAACAACAACACCGGATTCTGATTCTTCTTTTATAACAATTGCTTGACAATTTTCACATTGACAAGGATTTCGCCAATCATTTTGTGAAACTGAATAAATTAAATTTGAAGATTCTTCTTTCATAACTTTTTTTAATCTCTCAGTTATAATTTTTAACACATCCGGATTAGTAAGACAAAGCTGCGCATTTTCATATATTCTTTGACCGTCAATCAAACTATAATATTCCGGATGTTTATCATAAAATTCGGAAGGTGGTAAAAATCTATAAAAAGTATGAACTGACCAATAACCTTCCACATTTCCATGTTGTTCACGCACTCCCATTGCACCGTTGATTTTATTATGTGCTGCCCAAGTTGGGTCGAAAGCTTCAAAGTAAAAATCATTTCTAACTTGAACTGATGGAATTTCGCAATGATTATAATATCCAAATACATATTTTTCTTTATGCGGAATGAATGTGACTTTGGGAGTATACCATCTTACTCCAAATTCATTTTCCAAAAAAGAAAATATGGAGTACATTGTACCTCGCTCGGCTCCGCCATATAAAAGAATATTTGAATTTACATTTATATAATTAGCAGTTTCATCCTTAAAATTTGGATTTACAAAACTTTTCCCCAATAAATTTTTTGAATGCTTATTAATTCCAACTATTATTTTTTTATCGGTAATTTTTGAATTGTCAGTTTCAATTGGAAATTTGACTCCACTAATTTCAAATAAAACTTTTTGTAATTCTTCAGCCGCCCATTTTTCAGATTCAAAAGCATCTTCTCCAATTATAATTTTGTAATCTGTTTTTTTATTTTCAAAAAGTATAAACTCTTTTCTTTTACCGGAATTAAAGTGAATAGTTTTATTCCATAATTTATTATCATTTCTTACTGTGGATATTTTTAATAAATATGGTTTATATACATTTTCATCAACACTTAATTCCATTTTACTATTTTGATTCCAAACGCCAGACCAAACAAAACTATTTTTTAAATCATCAGAAAATATTTGAAGTTGAACATCCTTAAATAAATTTTTAACAATTTCTTTGCTTAACAAAAATCTTAATTCAGCTTTTCCATTTGGAAATGAAACAATTTTAAATATGTTATCTTGATTTAAATATG
>JBGSKB010000332.1:0-5786 GCA_041741395.1 Melioribacteraceae bacterium | reverse complement strand
GGCAGCAAGTTTTCCTATTGAAGCCATTTTATCTGATTGAAAAAGTTGGGTTCTCATTTCAGAAATTTTCTTCGTCATATTATCAAAGGAATTTGCAAGTCTGCCTAATTCATCTTTTCTTTTTGATGCAATTCTGTATGTGAAATTACCAACCGCGACATAATTTGTTGCTTCAACTAAATTTCTTACTGGTTTTTGAATTAAATTTTTAACTAAAACTCTTACAATAGTTGCCAAGATAAGAGTAGCAACAATAGCAAAAAGAATTACATTCATTGTGCTTTGTTGTGTTAAATGATCAACCTCATAAAGTGAAACAGAAATATCCAAAACACCCAATACAATTTTATCTTCAGGGTGCGCATGGCATTCAGCTTCCCAGCAGCTTTTTTCATTGTAGATAGGATTTATTATTCCTAAAATTCTTGAAGAATCCGGGTCAACTCTAAAAATTCTTGTTCTTTCTTTTATAGATAATTTTTGAAGAGGCTCATTTTCTGCATGACACACATAACAACTTTCTGCATTTTTATCAACCATATCGCCAATTTCTTTTGCATCAGTTGAGTAAATTATTTCACCATCTTTATTTAGTACTCTAATATTTCTTATACTTTTTTCTTCACCGATTCTATTTATAATATTGTGAATATGGTCTCTTCGATTTGACAGCATATCAAATTTTGTACTATGCCGTATTGTTTCGCTTAACTGGTTTGCATGTCTTTCAACTTCAGAAATTAAATTATCTGATTGTGAAGAAATGCTGAAATATGCAAAAGTTGCAAGAATTAAAATTACAGTTATCGAAACTGCCAATATTAGCCGCATTCCAATTTTATTAAATAGAAATACTTTCATTTAATTTTTTCTCCGGGTAAATCATCTGGAAAACTAACATCATCATGGCATTCAACGCAAGTTGGGTTCGCTGTATAATTATTTTTTGCATGGCAATTTTCGCAATAGAATTCTATATGAATGTCATCCAATTTTAATCCGGTAATATTATGATCAAATGCACCATCACTATTTTTATGGCAGTAAACACAATCTTTCTTTAATCCGATAAACTTATTTTTCTCTTTATGACATTGACTGCAATCAGAAATATTATGGAAATTTTCTAGAGCAAATCCGGTTTTTAATTTATGATCAAATGGTTTTGCTTCTTCATTTTTGTGGCATTGATTGCAATTCTTTTTATTATCAGTATTGTGACAATTAGAACATCTGGCATGTTTATCAACCTTTTTATCTGCAACAAATTTTTCTTTTTTATTATGACACTTTGCACAGTTTTCTTGAGTATGGCACGAGCTACATTCCAAACCAAATAGGGAAGAGTGATCATTGTGAAAAAATGTTACAAATTTTCCCTCTTTAGCTTTTGTATCATAAACAATTTTTGTAGGAATAGTAATTTTTGGATGAACTTTATCAGAACTCTTTACCACTTTTGCTGAAGGTTTTTTTTCTGAATTTAAAGCATGACAACTTTTGCATTCGGTTTTATCTTCCCAAGTTTCATGGCAGCCAATACACTGTCTGTGCAAAGCTGCCTTTAAATCTGGAGTGCTTAAATTTGTTCTACTCCTTTCTGGTTCGTGACAAGTTACACATTTAACAATTTTTCCTGGAGGATTAAAATGATGGCATGAAACACATCCGCCAGACATAAGTGACATTTCCGAATGTAATTTATGTGTAAACTTTACCGGTTTATATAAATCTTTTTCAACTTTAATTTCTGTAAGAAATATTTCGTCTGGACCTTCTTCCGGCGAATGTCTGATTATATCTGTTTTATTTCTTGGGCACATAATTAAGCAAGGATTTGCTTTTGTTGGAGTATCGCAGATATGACACTTTTTGCAGTCAACATCCATTTGGGCATGGGTCTTTAAATTATTAATTTGTCCAAATACTGTTGCAGTGAAAACAAACAGAATAATATATAATTTAATTAGTTTCATTTTAAAACTCCACGGATCGCATATTTTGTTTTAATTTCAGATTTAGCTGATGGAATACTTATAACTGGAAAAATTGAAACAAAAAGTCTGTACATTAAAATTTCTATTGCAACAAATCCAAGAGTTACAGAAATCTCACCAATTGAAGGGAAGTATGATTCGACAGCATAAGGAGGATTATATGCAGTAACAAAATTATTAAATCGATTCATGATAACGCCAAATATTACCAGAATTGAAGCAATAAATAAACCGGTTGGAGATTTTCTTACTTCCGGAGATAAAAACATTCTTAATGGAACAATTACGCCAATTATTATTTCAATACCAAACATAATGCTAATAGAATTTATTTCTGATAAGTAAACAAATGTTTCTCTAATTACCATATCGCCAAGTTTACCGATCAGATAAATTCCTAATAAAGGAGCAATAAATTTTGATAAGCTAGATAGAACTTCAGTTTCTGGTTTTAATCCAAATGATCTTGATGCACTTAATGATTCAGCAATTACCATTGGGAAGCCGACTGAAAATGCACTTAGTAAAAAAAGTAATGGAAGAATTGGTGTTTGCCATAACGGATGCATTTTAGGTCCTGCAATAATCATTAAAGTTCCTAATGATGATTGATGTAAACATGATAAAACTACGCCGGCAATTATAAATATAAACATTGTTTTCTCAAGTCCTCTATCAAGTGCTCTTAACAAACGATCTATTATTTTATTTAAGCCACTTAAGAATCCGGGAAGATTTACTTTTCCAATAAATCTTTCAGTAACAATAGGAAGAAATTCTATATACAAAACTGATACATAAATCATAACGCATATACCAACTTCAAATAATGCAGAGTTACCATTCCACATTACCAAAGGATGCCAGATATAATACCATCTGCCAATATCTACAAAAACTCCCATTGCAACAAAAGTGTAGCCCAGCATTGCAGTAAGTAAAGCCGGACGAATAATAGTTTCATATTTATCTCTATGCATAATATGACCAAGAGCGGCAGTTGTAAATCCACCGGCAGCTAATGCAACACCGGCGGCAACATCTAGTCCAATCCATATTCCCCAAGGAAATTGATCGTTTAGATTTGTTACCGATCCAATTCCAAAGAAAAATCTTCCAAGCAGAAAAATTATTCCATTTATTGCAATCAATGCTAAAACTATAACTCCCGGTGTAAAAAACTTTTTACTAATTGGAGTTGGTAAATGTGAATGACTCATTATTTATTCTCCTTATTAGTTTCTCTATCTTTACTTAACCACATAATTCCACCAAGTAAAGCATAAACGGCAATTGGCGGAACAAAATATGCAAACAATCCATGTTGAATAGATTCTGAAACACCCGGTGCTGGATTGTTGCCAAGTTTTGGAAATACCGAATTAACTAAGTCTTTTTGAGCGATATATAACCAAGCAGTTCCTCCAACTTCATATTCACCAAAAATGTGATCATAATATCTATCGGGATAATTTTTAATTCTTCGTTTTGCTTCTAAAACTAAATCTTCTCTATTTCCGTAAGTCATTGCTTCAACCGGACAAATTTCGATACATGCCGGAAGTTTGCCATCTTTCGTTCTTTCATAACAAAAATCACATTTAGCAATTTTGGGATCTAATGCCTTTTCAAATTCAAAAGCCGGAACTTGAAACGGACAAGCAACCATACAATATCTGCATCCAATACATTTATCGGTATCCCAAATAACAGAACCATTTTCAACTTTTGAAAATGCGCCAACAATGCAAGCAGATACACATGCAGGATGATCGCAATGCATACATTGCAATTTTATTGTTGTGGGATTTTCATCCTTAAAATATTGGTTTACAACAGTCAAACTTTTTGGTGTGGGTCTTCGATTGCTATCAAATGTTTTATCATTTTGGTAATCTTCGTAATTACCTTGTTCAATATCATGAGCACCTTTACAAGCCCATTCACATTTTCTGCATCCGATGCAAACTGTTGTATCAACAAGTACACCTTTTCTTTCTGGGCTTAGAATATTTTCCGGAGCCGCAATATTTTTCTTTGGTGTTACGGCAGATAGTGCAGTTCCACTTGCACCAATTGCAGCAATTGTTTTTAGAAAATCTCTTCTATTTTGTGACATTGGTTAACCTTAAATTATGTGCTTAAATTGATTTGATTGTCTTATTTAAACTTATTAATTCACCTAATTATTTTTAATTACTCAATTCCAAATTATGAATGTTCTTATTTTATAATGTAAATAGTAAAAATCATAATTCAGAAACCACTCAAAAGCCAAAATTTATTATAATATAATTTGGAGATTTAGAATCATGTTATTGAGTTCATATTTTATATTCGTAAATATATAAAAATATTATAATAAGATAAACATGACTTATATTAAAGTGTAATTTATTACAATCTTTATAACTTTATTACATTCAATAAATTTTGTACCTTCACTAACCAAAATTTTAAAATATGTGAGAAAAATGGAAGAAGCCAAAAAACTGGACAATTTAAGAGAAAAGATAAATAATCTTGATAACGATCTTCTAAAATTGCTTTCTGAAAGAAGAAAATTAAGCACAGAAATCGTTCAGTCCAAAGTTGAAACCGAACAGCCAATTAGAGATTTAGATAGGGAAACCGAATTACTATCTAGAATTATAAATTCTGGTAAAAAAATTGGATTGGATTCACATTACGTTTCAAAAATATTTTATGATATTATTGATGATTCAGTTCGTTTACAGCAAAATCATTTTCAAAAATCTTTGTTTGAAAACGGAACCGATGTTATAAGAATTGCAATTCAAGGAATTGATGGTTCTTACAGTTCAATGGCTGCAAAAAAGTTTTTTGCACAATTTAATAAAGAAATTATTTTTATAAGCAAAGAAAGATTTGATGAAGTTGCTTTGGAAGTTGAAGATGGAAGAGCTGATTTTGCAATGCTTCCAATTGAAAATACTACTTCCGGTGGAATTAATGAAGTTTACGATTTATTGCTTCACACAAAATTATCAATTATAGGTGAAGAAAAATTTCAAGTAAAACATTGCTTAGTTGGTTCTGAAAAAACAACTATAGGAAAATTAGAATTAATTTTTGCTCATTATCAAGCTGCTGCACAGTGTAATAAATTTTTAGCAACAATTCCAAATGTGAAAATTCAATATTTTGCCGATACAGCACTTTCCGCAAAAAAAATTATGGAAGAGGGAAAAGTTGAATTTGGCGCAATTGCCAGCGAAGAAGCAGCAAAGTTTTTCAATCTAAAAATTCTACAAAGAGATATTGCAAATCAACCTGAAAACTTTACACGATTTTTAGTTTGTTCAAGAATGACTCAAAAAATTGATTCAAGAATTCCGGCAAAAACTTCTTTGGTTATGGCAACTGCTCACACAGCCGGATCACTTTTAAAAGCTTTAGCCGTTTTTAGTAAATTTGATGTAAATATTGAAAAACTTGAATCGCGACCAATTATTGGAAATCCTTGGGAGGAAATGTTTTATTTAGATTTTGAAGGAAATAATCAAGATGAAAAAATTAAACTTCTTCTTGATGATTTAGGAATTCATACAAGATTCTTAAAGGTTTTGGGATGTTATCCGGCAAATGATATTGGAAAGGCTACTCTTGATTTTCTTGCAGCTTCAGCCGGTAAAAATGAAGAACAAAAGAAAAGTGAACCAGTTACAATTGTTGAAAAACTAAAAAAATCTTCAAAACCAAAAAGTTATAAACTTGCAAGCAGAGACTATAAAGCTGAAGATACAATTATAAAAGTTAATGATATTT
>JBGSKB010000331.1:0-2129 GCA_041741395.1 Melioribacteraceae bacterium | reverse complement strand
TCCAATATCATTTCTCAATAAATCGACAATCATAACATTTTCAGCTAAATTTTTTTCATCATTTTGAATTTGTTTTATCAGACTTAAATCCTCATTTGGATTTCCTTTTCTTTTTACTGTTCCTTTCATTGGTTTACTGATAATTGTCTTATAATCAGTTGTAAAAAATAATTCCGGTGAAAAAGAAAGAATAAACTCCTTATCATTATTGATTAAAACAGAATAGCCAGCCGATTGATTAAATATTCCACTTAAGAAAAGAGAAAGTATATTTCCAATAAAATCAAATTTTGCTTTTGATGTAAAATTAATTTGGTAAGTATCCCCTTTAGAAATGTAGTTTTTAATTTTTTCAATTTTATTTATATATTCACTCTTCGAAATATTGATTTTAAATTTTTTAATATTCTTCAATCCAATAAATTTTTCAGCTTCGTCAAATTTTAATTTCTGCGAAGTAAATATTTCTACATTTTGTTTTTCATAAAAATAAAATGTCAGTTCTGTTGTATTTTGATAAGAATTTTTAATTACTTTGGGCTGAAAGAAATATCCGATTTCATAAGGAATAGTTGCAAACCCAATTAGATTTTTATCTTGTAAAAGCAAATCAACTTTATCAAGAATTTCATTTACCTCATTTTTTGTTGAGCCTTTAAGGATTTGAAATGGTTTCTTAAAAAAGTAAGATTTTCCTTCTTCAAAAATATTTGGAGTATAAAAAAAAGCAGAATTTTGATTTTCTTCCACATATTTCAATATTTCTATAATTTGCATTTTAAAAGTAGTTTTCAAAAATTTAGACAAATTAAATAATTGTTAAATTAAGACTAAACAGATTTCACGTTTTGCTATTCTTATAGTTTGATGTAAATTTTTTCTTATTTATTTATAACTTTTCATCAAAGATAAAGTTTGAGAAAAGTATCCCATACCAAATAAATTAAGATGATTGAAAACATGATAAAGTTTGTAAATATTTTCACGATACTGCCAATTTTGTACGAGTGGAAATTCTTCATTGTAAGCAGAATAGAAATTTGAATCAAATCCTCCGAATAATTTTGTCATTGCTAAATCCACTTCCCTATTTCCATAGTAAACTGCGGGATCAATCAAACATGGATTTCCATTTTCATCCGAAATAAAATTTCCACTCCATAAATCACCATGAAGCAAAGAAGGAATATTTTCACTTCCATCTAAAATTTTAGAAATGCTTTTTTCTATATTAGAAAATTCTTTTCGCAATTCTAAATTTGCAAAACCATTATTTTCAGCAAGATTAAATTGATATTTCAATCTATTTTCAAAATAGAATTCAGACCAATTCTCATTCTTAGGTAAGTTTTTTTGTGGAGTTGAGCCGCAAAAATTATCTTCAAAAAATCCAAATTTATCTGATGTAAATCTATGCATCTCAGCAAATTGTCTTCCGAGTGTTTCGCTAAAATTTTTTACTTTCGATTTAGAATCAATAAATTCTAAAATCAGAAATTCATCATTTACAAAAATAACTTTTGGAACTCTAATGGCTTTTGATTTGGCAATTTCATTTAGTCCGTTTGCTTCGGCTAAATTTATTTTCGAATTTGAATATTTTTTTACAAAATATTTTTCGCCATTTTCGGTTTTAACAATTTGGGAATCTGCAATGCAACCGCCGCCAACATTATGCGCAGAAATAATTTTATTATTTAAAATATTTTCTAAATTATTTTTCCACATTTTATTCTGGTTAAATTAAAAGTGATTACTAAAAGATGCCATCTATTAAAAAGATAGTATCTTTGTTATGTATTTAAACTTGAGATTAAAGTTTATGATCTAGAATAATTTTTTTTAACAAACCAGAACAAGCATCTTCCAAAATATCTAACACTAATTCAAAACCTTCCGGACCGCTATAATATGGATCGGGAACTTCGCTAAATTGTTTATCTGATGAAAAACTTGTCATCATGAAAATTTTGCTTGAATATTTTTTTTCAGTATCAAACGAAAGTAAATTTCTGAAATTATCTTTATCCATTGCAACTATGTAATCAAATTTTTCAAAATCCGGATTTCTAAATCTTCTCGCAACATGGGTTAATCTATATCCTCTTTTTAAAGCGTGTCGTTTCATT
>JBGSKB010000330.1:0-9094 GCA_041741395.1 Melioribacteraceae bacterium | reverse complement strand
AATTTTGGGATGTAAACTTTTGCAACAAAAGCATCAAATCCTTTACTTTTTAATTTATTTACTTCTCTTTCTGCAATACCAGCTTGCTTCCAAGAAGAAATTTGAACAGAATATGTTGAGCCAATTGAATAGATATTATCAGCAACTTCTTTTTCATTTGGATCTGCATCAACAATTTGTGTTTTAGAAGTATTTATATTTACTCTTTCATTTTTTACAGATTTAGTTTCTGAAGCTAAAATTTTCTTCTCAATTTTTTGTTCAACTTTTTCTACGGGTTTATTAATAATTTCTTCTTTGGGAGGATTTTCTTTAATAACTGAATCTTGTTTGATTTCAACAGTTTTACTTAGTGCAGTATCTACTTGAATTTTAGGAAGATTTTGTGATTGAGAAATTTTTTCATCTTCATCTAGTTTTTTTCTAATTTCTTTCAATTTCTGATTCTGTTCAGATAACGCAACCTCAACTTCATGCTCATCGTAAAGCCATGTTGGGTTTGCAAGAAATAAAAAATAAATACCAATTACTGAAACCACAATAAATAGCCCAATTAAAGTATTGATTAAGGTTTTATTTCTTCTTTTTGGAATTTTTGATCTCATATCTATTTCGTTTTTTTCTTGAACATCTGTTTGAGTTAAATTTAAATCTTCTTCTTCAATTTCATTTTCAATATTTTCATCATTCGTTAACTCATCATTAAATTCTTCAATTTCATTTTCATCTACAATTGTTTTTTCATAATTTTCGATTTCTTCTTGATTAGAAATTTCCGGTTCTCTAATTTCAACTTCAACTTCATCTTTGGGAATATTTTCAATTTTGCCTTCTTTAAAAGTTAGAATTTCTTCCTTAATATTATCAGAGATATTTTCAAATTCCTCTATATTTGTTTTAGCAGATTTATCTTCAAAAGTTTCTTCAATTATTTCTGGTTCTAAATCAATTTTAAAATTTGATTTTTTTTCTTCATTTGAAGTGAGATTATTTAATTCCTCGCTGCTCAAATTTCCTTCGTTCATAATTTCGTTGAAGATTTCATCTTCATCAAGTTCTTCAAAATCATTTTCAAAAAGCTGTTTACTTTTGGAATCTAAATCATCATCAAAATACGAATCCAATTCGTCTTTTATAACTTCATCATCAAGAATACTTTTACTTTCTTTTCCTTCTAAATAATCTTCCCAAATATCATAATTTTGAATTCTTTCAGAATGTAAAATTAATTCATCAATTTTATTTTCAATTTGAATAGCACGCTTATCAACATTTTTATTTGATTGGTCATCATCCAATTTTATCATTGGTTTACCAATTCCCAACTGAAAAATTCCTTCATCAAATTCAACTGCATCGCCAAATTTCTGTTGAATATCTAAAGTAAGAAAGAGAGAATCTTCTGATGCGATTCCGGCAACTGGAGAAAACAGAAGAGTTTTTTTTCTGCTTTTTGATTTGTTTGTTTCATCACCAAGTTGTTCTTTAATTTGAAAAACACCTAAGTCTTTTATTTTAAGTGCTTCACCAACTAAAAGTTTTTCAACAATCTTTTCTTTAAATTTATTGAAAGCAAAACTACTTTCACTTTCATTTATTCCTAAAATTTCTGCGAATTTTTGTTCTAATTTTTCTTTATCCATTTTATCCTCTTAGGAATGGTTAGCAAAAATTACCATCTAAATTCAAAACCGGCAATTAAATCAAAAGGTTTTGCTTTATAATTCCTAAAATAATAATATTTATCATTAAGCAAATTCTGTAATGATAATGTCAAATCGAAATTCTCAAATAATTCATAAGTAAAATTTGCATTTATATTTGCGAATTCCGGAATTTCATTTGTGTTTTCAATATCTATGTAGGTTTTTCCGGAATAATTTAGCCTAATGTTAACTCCAAAATTTGTCCAATTATAAGAATAACTTAAATCTAATATAGTAGAAGAATTATAAGGTAAATCTTTTGCATTCGATCCAGAAATATTTTGAAGAATTAGATTTCCGTAAAACTCACCAAATGGACCTTTGCGAAATAAAAAGTTTAAATATGCAAAAGCTTTTTCAGTATCATCTTTGTGAATTGTAAAAATTCCATTTAATGAATCATCTTCAAAATAAAAGTTATTATCAGAATTTACATAACCAAAACCGCCGCTAATTTCAAAATATTTTTCATATTCATATTTTGCGGCAATTTTTAGATTAAATTTATTTTCGAGAAAAAGATTTACAAAATTATTTAATCTGTAATATCTATTATTTTTTCTAAAATCGCTTAAAGTTAAAAATTCTGTTGATGGAGCAAGTTCGCCAAACATTGAAAAACTTTTATTAAATTTTATACTTGCATAAGCATTAGGCGCAAAAAAAGTATTGCCTTCACTTTCAGCAAAATAAATACCACCTTTAACATATAAGAATGAAAAAGGATTGAAAGCCATACTTGCACTTGTGTTAAAAATTGAATTATTTCCTTTTGAATATTCGTTGGAATTAATTGATTGATTTTTAAACCCTCCGTCAAGCAAGAAATCAAAACTTATTAATTTTAATTTTACATATGCATTTGCAGAAAAAATATTTTCGCTAATTGCATCATCTTTTTGTTTATAATATTCATTATTTAATGCTAATCCAAATTTTCTATAAGAATCTGTAGCAAAGTTAAATGATAATGAAACAAGTCCATCATTTGTAATTCTTTCTAAATTTCCATTATCAGAACCATAGAAATTATATGATTCATATAAATATTTTCCGTGTAAGTCTATTTCAAGTCCAGGTAAAAAATCTGATTCATGATCAACAAAATATTTACTTCTTAAGCCAATTCCGGCAAAACTTAATCCAGCATTTTTTACATACTCCAATTCATTCAAACCAAAGAGATGAGCATTATATGATAAGTTGCCAGTCCAATCATTAAAATAAAATTCACCAGAAGGCCAAGTATGCAAGCCTGCATTAAGTCTTAACATTGCATTTGCTAGTTGTAAATATTTTGGAATGCTAACAGTCTGATTTTCAAAATTTGGTAAAGCAATGCTTGTTTGATCATCGCTAATGTTTAATGGTGTGAAAAAATCTTTTGATAAAAGTGGTATTAAAATGGGCTGAGATTTTTGCATTTTGGGAACAGTTATATTTTCGTTTCCTGTTATAACAAAATCCGGTAATTCTATACCTTGCGAATTATCTTCTTGAGCAATTAGTAAAGAAAAACTTAAAATCAAAAGTAATATTATTTTTTTCATAATTGATTTAACTTCTCATTAGCTTCTTGTGCATATTGATTTTTTCTATGTCGCTTTAAAACTGATTTATACATCTCTGTTGCTTTTATTTTATCATTATTAACTACGTAACAATCAC
Organism: Melioribacteraceae bacterium; assembly: GCA_041741395.1. GTDB lineage: Bacteria > Bacteroidota > Ignavibacteria > Ignavibacteriales > Melioribacteraceae. The sequence goes on along the minus strand of JBGSKB010000330.1, from coordinate 5,720 downwards.
CAAGCAACAACAATGATTTTGTGTACCATTCATCATACAAAGTGTAAACTGACCTCAATTTAATTAACTCAGTAATTGCTTCCGGAATTTTCTTTTGCTGAAAATAATTTAATCCGACATAATACATTGCTTGTGCAGCAATATCATCTTTTCTATTTTCTGAAACATCTTTAAACAAATTTAGAGAAGATTCGTAATTATTTCTTGAAAGCTCCAAAATTCCTAATTCAATTTCCGCTTTGTGATAAAATAAAGAACCGTCTTTGCTGTCAACAATTTCTTGCAAAACTTGAAACGCCGATGGAATTTGCTCGTTAGCAATATAGCTCTGAGCTTTTGCTAATTTTATTTCGGAAATTCTTTTGTTATCACTTATTTTATTTAGGACTTCATCATACAATCCAATTTCTTTCTCAGCATTATTCTGACTTCTATAAATAGTTCCCAATTCTAAAACTGAACTAAATCCTTCTTCAGAATTCAAAGAATTGTTTTTTACGTACTCAAAATATGGGATTGCCTTTTCATGATTGTTTAACTGTCCAGCACTTTTTCCCATCCAGTAATAGGCTTGAAAAACTGAAGCACTTTGCGGATAATTATTTATTACTTTTTCGTATTCAAGTATTGCTGAATCATACTGTCCCGAACTATAAAAAATTTCGCCAATCTTTAGCTGAATTTTATCAACACTTTCAAAACCTTGATGTTCTTTAACAAAATTGGTTAAATAATTTACAGCTTCATCTTGCTTATCTTGAACAACATAGCAATATTGAATTCCGTTTACTGCATCATAAACATATGGCGTATTTGGATATTGCGAAATTACTTTATTATAGTTTAATACGGCTTTATCATATTCGCCTTTGTTAAAATATGCATCTCCAATTGAGTAAATCGCTATTGGAAGTAAAGTTGATTGCGGATATTTTTCAAATAAAATATTATAATGTTTTATTGCTTCATCAAATTCGTTTTGCTGAAAATTTATCCAGCCAATAAGATACTGCGAATCATCAGCGTAATTTGAAGAAGGAAACTTTAGTTGAATTTGATCTAATACTTTTATTGCATTTTGCGAATCACCAGATTTGAACAAACTTTGTCCGTAATTAAAAAATGCTCTTTCATCGTTGCTAAATTCTGCTGAGTTAATTAATGCTTTTTGATAATAAGTGCTTGCTTTACTGAAATCTTTCTGAGCGTAATAACAATCACCAAGTCTTAACTGGCATTCGTTAAACTTTTTATCATTTGAGGCATTTTTAATAAATTCATTGAAGTAGTATGCGGCTTTGGAAAAATCTGTTAAATTAAAATATGAGTATGCTTTTCCATAGATAACATCATTTGTAAATTGATCATCCTCAATATTTATTTTGTTGTAATCAGAAATTGATTTTGAAAAATTTTCAAGTGCAAAATTTGTTTCAGCCCGATAGAAATACAATTTACTTTTTTCAATTTCAGTATCATTTTCAATTATAGAATTAAAATTCTTAAGTGCTTCATTATTATTTTTAAGATAAAAATTTGAAACTCCCAATCCCAAATGACACCTATCTTTTAACTGAATTGGAGTTTGAGAAATATTTAATCCATATTGAAAATATTCTTTCGCTTTTGTATAATCTTTTCTTCTTAAACTAATTTCACCTAAAAGTGTGTATGATTTTGATCTTGTGAATGGATCGGAATTTTTTAATGACTGAAGTAAAGATTCTTCTGATTCATCAAAACTTTTTTCACTGAATTTACTAATTCCAATATTTAATTTTACTCTTTGCGCTAAAGGATGATTAGGATATTTTTCAGCAAATTTCTTGTGGATTTCTATAGATTCATTATAATTACCTTCATAGCGTTTTGCTTCGCCGCTCCAATAAAAAGATTTTATAGCAATAGAATCATCTTTACTACTTGATAGAGAATTGAAAAGTTTATATGCACTTTCATAATCTCCTTGTTGAAAATTTATCCATGCCAAACCATACCTAATTTTATTAACCATATCATCAGAAGGAGTATTATTCAGAATTCTTTTATATGCATCGGATGCATTACTATATTCTTTCAACCTATAAAATGAATTTGCTAAAATATAATCCGAACTATTTTTATCATCAATATCTAATTCTTCAATTAATGGATCTGATAATTCCAAAATTGCATTATCATATTCTTTAAGTTCAAAATAACAAACTCCAATTCTGTATTGCGATTGAGCTGCTAATTCACTTTTTCTATGAAATCCTAAAAGTTTATCATAGTATTCAACTGCTTTTAGGTATTCTCCTTTTTTTTCGTAGACATTTGCTAAAGAAAAAATACTATGATCAACAAATTTATTATTGTTTTTAGAATTAACTGCCGAACTAAAAAATTGTTCAGCTTTATTCAAATCATTTTCTTCAATAAAAGTTTCTCCAATTAGATGATACGCAGAGCCGGAATAATCTGAGGAAGGATATTTATTTACAAGAGTTACTAAATATCCTCTACTTTTATCGTATAATTTTTTATCAAAATAAAGATTTCCTAATCTGAATAATGCCAATTCTCTAAGATTTGATGTTGGATAATTTTCCACAAATTCTTCATATTGTGAAATTGATCCATCATATTGTTCTAATCCTAATAAACTTTCTCCAATATACAATTTTGCGCTTGACAGTAAATTTTCGTCAACTTCAGATTGAGAAATAAATTGATTAAAATTTGAAATTGCCCGCGAGTAATCACCATTATGAAAGTGTTTCATTCCCTCTGAATAAAAGGAAATATCTTTTTGGGCAATTAGGTAATTTGAAAAAATTAATAGAAGTATAGCAATAATGATTGAATTTTTCATAGTTTTTAGAAATCTTAAAATTCTACAATAACTAATTAAACCAAAAATTAAGAAGAAATGTTTCCGAACTTTTTGATAAATAGATTTCTAAAATATAAGTAATTAGTAGAATAAGTTAAAGACAAATATTATAAAATCTTCTTAACTTATTAAATTATTTTGTGTTATAGAAATAAAAACCCAATTATAAATTTTCTATAATTGGGTTCATTTATTTTCAATTTTGTGACTAGTTCAAATATTTTAATTCGTGATTGCATCGGTCTTTATATTGCTTATCAGCACTTGCAATTTTAAAATTCTCTTTAGCTTTATCAACTTCATTTAATCCTTTGAAAGCTAATGCCTTGTAAAAATATGCAGCACCTTTCGGAACTTCTGATTTTGTTCCTCTGTGATTTATTGCGTTATCTGCAGCTTTAAGTGCTTCATCATACTTTGCGGTTTCTATATATAAATCAGCTAACTTTAAATATGCAGCATCATAGTTGTAATTTGATACAGCATTTTTTAAATGTTCTGAAGCTTTTTCATAATTTTTATCTTTTAAAGCATCTTCACCTAATTTTGTATAGGATAATCCAATATACTTTGCAGCTTGTTCTTGATATTTTTTTTCTTTATTCATTTCTTTGAACTTAGCAAAATTTTCAATTGCAAGTTCATATTTGCCCCAAGCATAGTAATTTGTGCCCATAGCATTATAAGCTGTTGTAAATTTAGAATTTGCTGCAATACATTTTTTTAATGCATCTTCGGCTTTTTCAAAATTTCTTTGTTTTTTGTAAACTGTACTTATCTGATAATAAATTCTATAATCCTTATCAATATCCAAAGCTTTATTGTAATTTTCGAGTGAACCGGCAAAATTACCAGCTTTCATTTGTTTATTACCTTCATTATAGAGTTTTGCAGCATCTACATTCATTTCTGCTTCTTGGGCAAAAACTGCTGCAAAAGAGAACAGTAGAGTAATTAGGATTTTAAAAAATTTCTTCATTATTCTCACCTTTCCTTTTTTTAAGTTAAACATGCGTGCGGAAGACGGGACTTGAACCCGTATGCCCTTACGGGCACTACCCCCTCAAGATAGCGTGTATACCAATTTCACCACTTCCGCAAAATAGGTTTCAAAGATAAAGTTATAATAATAAAAATGCAATAACTTAAATCCTCACTATTTTACGAAGTGCGCTAAAGTAAACAATTAGTATAAATATTTGTTCCAGTCGATTTGTATAAAAATACTAGTTAATTTTCTCTTTCCTTAGAAATTCTTTTTCTACCTTTTTCTAAAAGAATATCACGTACATCTTTTTTAAATTTTCTGTCAAAAAGAATTACTTTTACAATTTGTTCATCGGTTAAAATGTCATCTAAGGATTTTAGAAAATTATTTCTTTCTTCTGTTATTTTAATTTCAAGCATTAAGAATTTATCAATAAATTCGGAATAATTTTTATCCTTTTTATCTTTCATTAAAGCTTTTTCCATTTTATCAAGTTCAGAATCAAATTCTTTCATTATTTCAAAAACTTTATCTCTGTTTTTATTTCGTCTTGTAATAAACTTTATTGCTGTGTTTTCATCAAGATTAAGAATTTCTAATAATTTTAATTGCTCAAGTTGTTCAAATTTTTTAAATGGTTGATCAAATGGCGGTTTATCCATTTCTTGAGCAAATATATTCCCAACCAAAATTAAAATTGTTATAAATATAAATGTTCGTTTCATTTTTTTCCTATAGAATTTTTTTATTGATTAGTTCGCTATAAACTAAGTTGTATTCGTTTTCAGATAATTGATTTATTACACTTTCGTTCAATTCAAAAATGTTGTTATTTACTTCAAAATAGTTTATTATAATTTTTTCGTAATCACTTTCTTCATAAAGAACTGAATAAATATTTGGATCATAACTTGCGTTATTATTTAATTGTAATGATTCACTTAAAAGTTCAGTTGCAATTTCATTGTTTTCGGTAAAATCGGAAATCAAACTATTAAAATTTAGCTCTTTTTGTATATTGTTTTTTGTGTTGATAACACTAAATAATATTACGAACGAAATTAAAAATATTGGAATAAGATAAGCAGCTTTGGGAATTTTACCCAAATTAAATATAGATTTCTGTTCTTCTGAAATTCTTTGTCTAATTCTGGGTAAAAGTGTAACAAAATACCTTTCATCAAAAGTTATTTCTGGATTTAGACTTTTGTATTTTGATAAAAAAATACTGAAATCTTTTCTCAATTTTTCATTTTCAGAAAGTTCTTTTTCAAATTTCTGTTTTTCATTAACAGATAATTCATTTTCAATATAATTAGTAAATTGTAAAATATTATTCATAGTCTTCCAATTTATTTAAAATTTTATTTACTGCATGGAAATAATTTGCTTTCAACCCGCCAACACTTTTCCCGGTTATTTCTGAAATTTCTTCATAACTCAATTCATCATATTTCCTTAGAACAAAAACTTCTCGCTGCTTAACTGGTAATTCATTTAGAACGGCATTTAATTTTTCCAATTTTTCTTTATCTTCAAAATTTTTCACAATGTCATTTTCATTATTTATATCAATTGAAGGTTCTTCAAAACTAATAAATTTCCTTACTTTGTTTTTTCTTATCAAATTTAAACTTCTTGTAAATGTAATTCTGTAAATCCATGTTTTTAAAGATGAATTAAATTTAAAGGTTTTTAATTTATTATAAAGAACAATTATTACTTGCTGTGTAATTTCATCAGCATCGTAATGATTTCCGAGCATTCTTCTTGCATTCCAATAGATTAATTTTTGATACTCGCTAATAATTTTATTAAACGATTTTTCATCACCATTTATAAAATTTGTTACAAGCT
>JBGSKB010000329.1:0-18845 GCA_041741395.1 Melioribacteraceae bacterium | reverse complement strand
TTTGATATTTTATTTTCGGCAATGTTGAAAAGTATTTTTCTCAGATTACTAAATTCTTTTGTCCCTTCAGAATTTATTGGAATTATTTCATCTGTAACTTTTTTGTAAAATTCAAATAAAATTGAATGTAAAACATTTCCTAATTCTAAAGGTTCAATTTCTTCGGTCGGTTCTTCAATTGGTTTTATTTTCAGAATTCTTTCGGAAAAATATTTAAACGGACATTTTGCAAAAGTTTCTAATTGAGAAATTGAAAATTCTTTTTGAGAATAATTATTAAGATAGTTTAAAATATTCTCTTCGTTTGAATTTATAAATCCGTTATAAATGTTTGCTTCTAGATAATTTTTTATTCGTAAATCTCTAACTTTATTTTTTTGTAAAACTTGGTTTAAGTCAATTCCGGATTGTATAATTTGGTTTTCCAATAATTTATTTTCGATATTTTTCCCAAATTCAATAAGCAAATCTTCTTTTGAAAATAATTTATTTATTTCCGGCAATTTATATTCAGTTATTTCAAAAACATTTTCAAAATCTTTTATAAATGTTGATTCAACAAGTTCTGATTCTTTCTCATTCTTTGGAATTGATAAATAAAGTTTTTTATTCCACGAGCTAAGTGTCTGATAAAAATGAAATTTTTCTTCTGTCTGATGAATTATTTCTTGTTTGCGAAATGAACCAGAAAAAAATATTTCCGGAGAATATTTTGTGGGAAAATCTCCATCACACATTCCGCCAAGAAAAAGATAGTCAAAGTTCAAACCCCTAATTTCATTAAGCGAAGTAACCAAAACTCCATAATCTGATTTCTCCTTTACATTAAATCTCGCCCAATTACAAATTGTTCTGATGTAATCTAAATAAAAACTTAGCGAATATTTTTTATCTTCTTCGTCTTCTTTTTTAACTAACTGCAAAACTTCATTTAATGTTTTCAACAGAATAGTTAAAGATTTTATATGTTCTTCTTCTTTATCATTTGAATCTTCCAAAACTGTGCAAGCTAATTTTAGATTTAACAAAACTTTACTAAAATTTTGTATGAATTCATTTATCGTATTTTTCTTTTTCAACAAAGATAAAGTTGAATCAATCTTTTTAATATCTGCCAAAGCTTCGTTATAATTTTGTAAAATTATATTTTGATCTTGGCTTGATAAATTATCTCTATATATAATTAGATTTTTTGCATCCGAAATTATTTGTTCCCAATTATTTTTTCCCACGGTAATTTTTAATTCATTTGCGGTTGAAATCAAATTATTAAGATCAATATTTTCAAATTTTATAAATCCGTTTGTCAAAACCCGAAGAATATCATTGTAATGATAATCTCCTTCTAATAACTCCATCAAGCTAATTGCAGCAACAACCGGCGATGAAGATTTTAACTGAATTCTATCAGTCAAATTTATTGGAATACCATATTTGTTAAAAACATCTCTAACTTTGCTTGAATAATTTCCTATAATATTAAAAACTACGCATATATTTTCTGGCTGAATGTTTTCTTCAAGAATTAATTCCTTAATTATTTTTGCTATTGATTCAATTTCTTCCGATCTATTTTTAGTATAAATTTTTGTGACGTTATCTTTAAACTCACTTTCTTTTAATTCAACTTGATTGAATAATTCATTTCTTAATTTTTCTCTGAATTTAAAATTTCCATCAAAAGTATTTTTCTTTATTTGATTAAATCCAAGTTGGCTAAGCCTAATATAGATTTGCGATAAATGACTAAATAGATTTTCATTTTCGTTAAAATAATCAAATGAAATTGAGAGATTTGAATTAACAATTTCGTTCAGCTTTTCAATTATTTCCATTTCCAAATTTGTAAATTCATCAAAACCATCTATTAATATATGGCTAACATCTTTATATATTATTTTGAAAGAAATCGAAATATCATTTTTATTTGCGGAAATAATATCATTATAAATATCACCTATTTCATAAGCTGATAAATTTTTGCATTTAGCAGAATATGATTCATAAATTGATGCAATATCTTGAGCTTTTAATTTTTCACCGCCATCTAATTTTTCTGATTCCTTCAATAATTTTTTTGGCGAGATTCCGTGTTTTTTATATTCCGAAATTACATTTTTAATTTTATCCAAAGTTCCAAACGGAATTCCACTTGAATATGCGGCAAAGTATTGCAGTTTTAATTCATTACAAGTTTCTTTTATCAAAACTGTTGAAGCAGCTTCGCTTAATGTCGTAAACTGTTTTATTTGTTTTAATAATTTTGTAGTAAGAGTTGTAAATGTTTCAATATTAATTCTTGCGATTGGAAAATCTGTAAATCTGCTAATTATGTTTTTTTTAAGTTCGCGTAATTTTCGGTTAGTTGGTACAACAATTAAATATTTTTCAATTTCATATTGCTGAATTGTTGTTGAGAGAAATTGATCAACTGAAACGAAAAAATTTTTATTTTTGGAAAGAATCATCGGTCAGAATTAATTCCTTCTAATCTATTTTTCTGAATAAAACTTTATCACCTTCTGTAATATTATACTTTTCACTGTAACCGGCATTAACTTCTACGACATATTGCGCTGGAGCAGAAGATGGAAGCGAGTCAAGTGAAAACGGAGTTGTATTTTTAAAAATTGTCACAATTTCTAAATTTTTATTTACGTAAATAATATCTAATGGAAGAATTGTATTTTTCATATAAAATGACTGCTGATTTTCATATGGAAAAATAAACAACATTCCTTGGTTCTCTTTCATTTCATTTCTGAACATTAAGCCGGTTGCTCTTTCTTCATCATTATCTGCAAATTCAACATCAATGGAAGAAATAAAATCTCCCTTTGCACTTTGAAATGTCAACTCGCCTTCTTTATTAAATTTGTATGTTTCTTCTTTCAAAATTGGTGTGATATTTTTCAAATTATTTTTTGTTTTAAAAAGATCGGATAATAGTAATATTACAAAAGCAATTATTATAACAACAACTATTATTTGATAAATTTTACTTTTTTTATTTACCGAAGTATTTTTTTTTTGAGTTGCCATCTTTATCAGAATTTATTTTTAGATTTATTTTTAGATTTATTTTTAGTAATTACAATTTAATCAAAATGTTTTAAAACTTTTGATAGAAAAGGTTTCTTGAAAATAAATATTAGGAGATAAAATGGGAAATAATTATTGGTTGATAAAATCAGAGCCAGAAGTTTTTTCAATTGACGATTTGGAAAAATGCAAAAACAAAACAACATATTGGGATGGAGTGAGAAATTATCAAGCGCGAAATTTTTTGCGTGATGAAATGAAAATTGGCGATTTGGTTTTATTTTATCACAGCAATACAGAACCGAATGAAATTGTTGGTGTTTGCGAAGTTGTAAAAGAAGGATATCCGGATTTTACAGCTTTTGATCCAAACGACAATCATTTTGATCCAAAAAGTAAAAAGGAAAATCCTACTTGGATAATGGTTGATGTTAAATTATTAAAAAAGTTCAAAAAGAAAATTACTCTCTCGGAAATAAAAGAAAATCCAAATCTTTCTAAAATGAGATTAGTTCAACGCGGAAACCGACTTTCTGTTATGCCCGTTGAAAAAAAGGAATTTGATGAAATTATAAAGATGTCTGGAATTTCACTTTAATTTTATTATAATTTTTGCTAAAGTACATTTAATTTTTTCCCAAGTTACCTCTTTTTGTAAATACCAGCTTAGGCTGGAGAAAGGCAAATCATGCCAAAATCAATTTATTCTGCAATTTTATTTATTTCTATTTTCAACCTTTCATGTAAGGAAAAAACAACAATTGCTCAATCATATATTTCTCGTGCATTTCCGAATTTAACATTTGAAAATCCAGTTGATATTCAATCGCCAAACGATGATACTGATAGAATGTTTATTGTTTTACAAAAAGGAAAAATTTTTGTTTTCCCAAATGATGATGAAATAAAATCAGCAAATTTATTTTTAGATATTGAACAGAAAGTTTTATTTGGCGGAGAGCAAGGTTTATTGGGATTAGCATTTCATCCAAATTATAAAACAAATGGAAAATTCTTTGTTAATTATGTTGCCGAAAATCCAAGGAGAACAATAATTTCCAAATTTACAGTTTCAGATGATCCGAATGTTGCAAATAGTAAAAGTGAAGAAATTTTATTAGAAGTTGAACAGCCGTATTCAAATCATAATGGCGGACAAATAGTTTTTGGTTTGGATGGATATTTATATATAAGTTTTGGTGATGGTGGTTCTGGCGGCGATCCGGAAAATAGAGCACAGAATTTAACTGAACTTCTCGGAAAAATTATAAGAATTGATATTGATAAAAATGAAAATGGAAAACTTTATTCAATTCCGATTGATAATCCATTCAAAGGAAATTCTAATAATTATAGAGAAGAAATTTATGCTTACGGATTAAGAAATGTTTGGCGTTTTAGTTTTGATAGTAAAAATAATTTATGGGCAGCTGATGTTGGTCAAAATGCTTGGGAAGAAGTAAACTTAATAGAAAATGGCGGAAATTACGGTTGGAGAATTATGGAAGGTTTTCACTGTTATAACCCAAGCGAAAATTGTGACAGAACTGGTTTAAAACTTCCAATTTTGGAATATGCGCATACTCAAACTGGCGGCTATTCAATTACCGGAGGATATGTTTATGAAAAAAATAATATTCCGGAACTAAATGAAAAATATATTTATGCTGATTTTGTAACCGGAAATATTTGGTCTTATGATTTAGAGAATTCAGAAAAACTTTTTATAACAAAATTTAACGGCCAAATTTCTACTTTTGGAATTGATAACGAGAAAAATCTTTTTTTTGCCGATTATCAATCTGGAGGGATTTATAAATTTGTTGCGGAAAATATAAATGCTATTGATTTAGAACTTCCGGCAAAATTTGAATTAGCGCAAAATTATCCTAATCCGTTTAATCCAACTACAAAAATTAATTATTCCATTCCAAAAACTGAAACAATTCATAAAAACTTTATTCAATTAAAGATATATGATTCTTTAGGACAAGAAGTTTCAACACTTGTAAATGAAATTAAAGATCCCGGAAATTATGAAACAACTTTTAATGCGTCATCATTAGTAGCGGGAATTTATTTTTATAAATTAACTTTCGGCAAATTTTCTAAAACAATGAAAATGTTATTACTTAATTAATATTTTCGATTAAGTGCTGAAATATTTGTGGAGCGTGAATTCTTGAATTCTCGATAAACCATTTTCCGGTATTCATTCCACCGCAAACAACACCGGCTAAATATAAACCTTTAACATTTGTTTCATAGGTTTGTTCATTATAATATGGAATTTTATTTTCATCATCAGTAATATTAATTCCAATTTTTTTTAAGAAATCAAAATCGGGTTTATAACCAGTCATTGCTAAAACAAAATCATTTGGAATGCTTATAATTCCGATAGGTGTACTAATTTTTACTTCTTTCTCCATTATTTCATTCAATTCAGAATTGAAATAAACAAAAATTTCTTTCTCCTTAATTCTATTTTCAATATCAGGTCTAACCCAATATTTTACATTCTCTTCTAAACTATTTCCTCGAATTACCATAGTTACTTCAGCACCTATTCTAAAAGTTTCAAGAGCAACATCAACTGCTGAATTTCCTCCACCGACTACAATAATTTTTTCATATGAGAAAGGATGAGGTTCATGGTAATAATGTTTAACCTTGATAAGATTTTCACCCGGAATGTTCATCAAGTTTGGAAAATCATAAAATCCGGTAGCAATTATAATTTTTTTTGCGAAATATATATTCTTATCAGTTTGAATCTTGAATTCAATTTCAAACGGATTTATTTGTAGAACACTTTCATAAGTATTTACTTGTAATTTCCACTTATCCTTAACTCTTCTATAATATTCAAGGGCTTCTTTTCTTGTTGGTTTTATTCCGTGCGATATAAAGGGAACATCGCCAATTTCAAGTCTTTCCGAAGTTGAGAAGAAAACCATATTTGTTGGATAGTTATATATCGAATTTACAAGGCAGCCTTTTTCAATAACTAAATGTGAAAGATTATTTTTTTTTGCTTCGATTGCGCAAGCTAATCCAATTGGACCAGCGCCAACAATAATAACATCATAATTTGAATTCATACTTGAAATTTATTTTTATTACTTTGATATATCTTTTAATATTTTTACAAATAAATATAATTATTAAATTTTTTGAAATTTTATTAAAGTATAACAAATTATGGTAACATTTAAATACACATTTTTTTCAAAAATATTTTATAGATATTCAGTAATCCCAGTCAATTTATTATTACTGTTTTATATTTTTGTTTCGGTAATTTCAATTCCTAGTGATTGGAAATTAATATTTCCTCTGCTAATAAAAATTATTCTGCTTTACATTTTTAACAGATTCTATTTTAAAATGTATAAAACATTCCCATTCAAAATTGAAACAAATAATGAAGAAATGATATGTTCTGACTTTGTTATTAATGATAGAAAAGTAACAATTAAACATTCGGATATTACTGATATTAACGGTGGAATTTTTTCTGGAAGAACATATAAACCATTGTATATTATTACCGATGAAACTAAAGTTGGAATAAGCCCTCACTTAAAAAACTATAATGAACTTCTTAAAATTATTTTAACAAATGTTTCCAAACAACTTTATTTAAAACTTCTTGATGATATTCAAAGTCATACAATAAATAATACCAAACGAAAAAAGTAATTAATAAACTTATTTAAAATTAAAAGTCCGGCAAAAAACCGGACTTTTTAAATCACGTAAATCAAAATAATTATTTTGTTGGAAACACAGCATCTTGCAAAGCTTTGCCAACTTTGAATTTAACTTTATTCTTAGCTGGAATAACAATAGCTTGACCAGTTGAAGGGTTTCTGCCATTTCTTTTTTTGGTTCTACCAGTTGAAAATTTTCCAACACCTGGCAATGTAAATGTTTTCTTTGCATTGTTAGCAATTAAGCCTGCTAATTCGTCAACAAAAGCATTAGCTGTTTTTTTTGTTACTTCCAATTTAAAAGCTAAATGATCAACAATATCTCCTTTTGTGTAAGGACCTTTAGGAGCAACTGGTTTTTTAGCAGCAGGTTTTGGAGCGGCAACTTTTTTTTCAGCAACTTTTTTGGCAGCTAATTTTTTAACAGCAGGTTTCTTTGCAGCAACTTTTTTAGGTGCAGCTTTTTTTGCAACAGCTTTCTTTGGAGCAGCTTTTTTAGCAGCAGGTTTTTTTACTGCTACTTTTTTTGTTGCAGCTTTTTTAGCAGCAGCTTTTTTAGCAACTGGCTTTTTTGCAGCAGCTTTTTTAGCAGCAGGTTTCTTTGCGGCTACTTTTTTTGTTGCAGCTTTTTTAGCGGCGGCTTTTTTAGCAACTGGCTTTTTAGCAGCAGCTTTTTTTGGAGCAGCTTTTTTAGCAGCAACTTTCTTTGGCGCTGCTTTTTTAGCAGCAGCTTTCTTTGGAGCAGCTTTTTTAGCAGCAGGTTTTTTTACTGCAGGTTTTGCTTTTGCCATTTTTTTTCCTTTTTAGATTGTTAGTTAATGAATGCAGTGAAAAAATAATTATTTTATTTATTAAAAAAAAATGTTTTTATTAAAAAATTAAAACTTATTTCACCCTTGCTGTGTCTGATCTTTCAGCTTTTCGACTAATTATTTTTTTTTCTGATGAATTAATGTTTTTAATTTGCTATTTCTAAAACTTAAATTGCAATTTTATTTTAGCTAAATTTCTATTTAAGAAACAAAAAAAATATTATTATGAAAATAAAATTATTGATTTTCTTTTGTCTTTTAACATTTTTAAAAAATAATTCTACAGCTCAAATAATTAGTGCTGATAGCACTAATACCCTTATGAATATTGAGGATAGCACTGCTCACATAGATTCTTTAAATCACTTAAAGTCACTTTCAAAAACATTTTTGAAAGTTAACGATGAAAGCGAAACTCATTACTTATCAACATTTACTAAAAATAAATTAGCACTCGATTTTGAAAATTATAGATATGCAATTGACTTCTTAAATTTTCTTCCGTTAACTTCACAGCAAAGTTTTGGTTTAGTTGGAGTTCCTAATATTCCAATTTTATTTTTTCAGGAAAATAAAAATATTTCTGTAAATCAAAATAATTATTCACTTTCCAATAGTTGGAATGGAACTAGTGATTTAAATTTAATTTCTTCCGAAAATATTAATGAGATAGAAATTGTCCCACTTGCTCGAGGATTTCTTTATAACAATTTTAATTCTTCGGCAAATGTTAACATTCAAACACAAGATAGTATTACCGCAAAACCGATTTCAAGAATTAGATATTATCAAGCACCAAACGATGACGCGTCAATTGATGCATTGTTTAGTGCACTTGTATATAAAGATTTGCATCTATCATATAGAATATCTAATTCAACATATACTGGTGCTTATAAGAATTCGGAATATGGAGTTTGGAAATCTGATTTGAATAGTATCTACAGAATTGTTGATAGTTTATTTTTAAAATTAAATTACTATCACTTAAAATCTGATATAGAACTGAATGGCGGTATTGATCTTGAAACACTTGAAGCGAATTCTGTTTCACTGCAAGAAGAAATTTTTAATACAATTGCACCCGTCAATTTTCAAAATCGTTACAAAGAAACAACGATAAATAAAATCTCTTCTGATTTGTACGGTATAATTTTCCCAAGTAGTTTTACAAAATTAAGTTTTGCTTATAAACAAACAAAGGAACTATTGAGACAAAATATTGATACTTTATTTGATGAAAGTGTTCGAATCTCCAACATGAATAAGTTTTCAAAATATTATTTAAATTTTCAACACAAACACGCTTTTAATGATCTTTCATTAAAATTTAATTTTGATTATGATTTCACAAATTACTCCATTGAATATTATAATCTTTACACAAACAAAAACAGTTATACCTTTTCTGCATTTGCCGATTATAATGTTATTGATAGTTTATTAGTTCCAGCCATTTATTTTAAGACCGGTAATTTTGAAAACCAGCTGACAAACGGCTTGGGGTTTGATTTTAAATTGAATATAAGCAAGAATTTTAAATTTATGTTGGGTGCTTCAAAACTAAATCAGCCGTATTTAATTTCTGAATTATTTTCTTTACCCAAATCTGAACAAGAAAAAAATTATGTTACAAACTATTTTATAACTTCTGAATTAGCTTTTCATAATTCAAAAACTTCTTTAACTTATTTTAAAATTTCTTCTGTTAATACTCCGGTTCCGGTTTTTAATAACATGGATCTTAATTTAAATTCAACAAAAATTATTTTCCCATTTGCTGAACAAGTTAAGAGCGAAGGCATTAATCTATTTTCAAATATTTTTGTTTGGAATATAGAACTATTAATTAACGCTAATTATCTTTTATCAAGCCAATCAAACATAATTCCAGAACCAAGTAGAATCAATTTTTTCTCTGGAATTTATTATAGAGATAAACTATATAAAGATAACCTTGATCTTAAAGCCGGATTTAATTTCTTTTTGAGTGATAATATTGAAAATCAAATTTATGATTTTCAAATTATGAGATCGTCGTTATATTATTTTTCGAGTAATACTTTTAATCAATTTAAAAATTATTCAATTACAAACTCACCATATAGAATTGATTTTACTTTAGCCGGAAGAATTCAAGATCGGGCAACTTTTTATTTTGCGTATGAAAATATTTTATCAAATAATTATTATTCAATTCCTTTTTATCCAATGCCGGATGGTGGCATTAGGATTGGCATTTCTTGGGATTTTATCGAATAGTAAATTTAATTATGAAAATTAATTTGGGCATAAAATGAAGAAAATAATTCTCACAATATTTCTTTTATCATTTAATTTTATTTTTCCCCAAGCAATTATAACTAGTCCGGAATTTCCAACTGAGAATGATGTAATTGAAATTACTTTCAGTGTTCAAGAAATGACAAGAAAAGATCTTGTTGGTTACACCGGAATTCTCTATACCCATACTGGTGTAAATACAAATTTGGGAAACTGGCAATACGTAATTGGCTCTTGGGGTGATAATAATTCTCAACCTTCAGTTACAAGAATATCAACCGATGTTTACAAAATTACAATTGACAATGCCAGAGAATTTTATAAACTTTCAAATATAAATGAACATATTTCAACACTGAATTTTGTTCTACGAAGTTCTGATGGTTCTAAACAAACGGAAGATTTGTTCATTCCATTATTTAAAGCGGGTTTAAATGTTAAGATTCTAGAACCGAAATCTTTACCAATATATCCTTTGGCTGGAGAAGAAATTAGTTTTGTAATTGTTACAAGCGATGCTGATAGTTTAAAACTGCTTTTAAATAATGAAATTGTTGCTGCAACTGATCAAGATACACTTCGCCAAACAATAATTGCTGAAGGCTCCGGAAGACAATGGATAAAATTTATTTGCGAAGGAAATGGTGAAACCTTTGCTGATTCGATTCATTTTATAATTAGAAATAATTTAACAATTGAGGAATTACCGAGCGGATTAAAAACCGGAATAAATTATATTGATGAAACTACTGTAACTCTTGCACTTTATGCACCGAATAAAAATTTTGTATACGCAATTGGCGATTTTAATAATTGGCAGTTTGATCCTGATACTTCAGACACTTGGGAATTTGATCAGCAATATTATTTTAATCTAACACCCGATAGCACAATATTTTGGATTACATTAAATAATCTGAACGCTAATCAAGAATATAGATTTCAATATTTGGTAGATGGAAAAATTAAAATTGCCGACCCATATTCTGATAAAATTTTAGAAGAGGAGGATAATTTTATCACTAACGATACTTATCCAAATTTAATTGAATACCCATACGACAAAACAAGTTTTTCTGTTTCCGTATTTCAAACTTCGCAATCGCCTTACCAATGGGAAGCAAACGAATACATTAAACCAAATCAGTCAAACTTAATAATTTATGAAATGCTGATTAGAGATTTTGTTTCAACTCATGATTACAAAACACTTATTGATACTTTGGATTATCTTCAAAAATTGGGAATAAATGCTATTGAACTTATGCCTATAAATGAGTTTGAAGGAAATGAAAGCTGGGGTTATAATCCTTCTTTTTATTTTGCTCCGGATAAATATTATGGGACAAAAAATGATTTAAAGAAATTTATTGATGAATGTCATAAAAGAAACATTGCGGTAATTATGGATATTGTATTGAATCATATGTACGGTAGATCCTCTTTTGTAAGATTATATGCCTCAGGAGATTATGGTCCGGTAACTTCTGATAACCCGTGGTTTAATGTTACAAGTCCTAATCCGGTTTTTTCTTGGGGTTACGATCTTAATCATGAAAGAACTGCAACACAAAACTTAGTTGATCGGGTTACAAAATATTGGCTTGAGGAATATAAATTTGATGGATTCAGATTTGATTTTACAAAAGGATTTACCAATACAACTGGCGATGGAAGTTCTTTCGATCAATCAAGGATTAATATTTTAAAAAGAATGGCTGATAAAATTTGGGAATTTGATTCAATTGCATATTTGATACTTGAACATTTTGCTCCAGATTCTGAAGAAAAAATATTAACAGATTATGGAATGATGGTTTGGGGAAATGTAAATTATAATTATAACGAAGCTACAATGGGTTACATTGACGGTGATAAATCAAATTTCGGAAGAATATCTTATAAGAATCATGGATTTACAAAACCAAATTTAGTTGGATATATGGAAAGCCATGATGAAGAAAGATTAATGTATAAAAATCTTACTTACGGCAATTCTTTAGTGATTACAATATTAAAAATTTAAATACAGCTTTAAGTAGAATAAAAATTGCCGCAGCATTTTTTATTTTGGTTCCTGGTCCAAAAATGATTTGGCAATTTGAAGAATTAGGTTACGATTTTTCAATAGATTATAATGGTCGTGTTGGAAATAAACCAATTAGATGGGATTATTTAAATAATATAGAACGCAATAATTTATTTAAAACTTTTTCTGCGTTAAATTTCCTTAAACAAAATTATGAAACTTTTTCTACAACAAATTTTTCGTTATCAACAAGCTCGGCGACAAAAAAAATTCAACTAACTCACGAAAGTATGAACGCAATAATCATTGGCAATTTTGATGTGGTTGAGAAATCAATTATTCCGGATTTTCAAAATACCGGTAAATGGTATAATTATTTCAGCAGTGATAGTATTGAAATCTCAAATACGCAAGCTTCTATTACTCTTAAGCCAGGTGAATTTCACATTTATACAACAGTAAAGCTTCCAACTCCTGAACAAGGAATTTTGGTAGACATTCAAAATGAAGAAGATAAAATTCTTCCACATTTTGAGCTTCTGCAAAATTTCCCAAATCCGTTTAACCCAGAAACAATTATACAATATTCAATTCCACCAACAGAAAAAGTTGCAACATCGAACGTGAAAATAGTAGTGTTTGATGTTTTAGGAAGAGAAGTTAAAACATTGGTAAGTCAAGATCAGAAACCTGGAAATTATGAAATTAAGTTTAATGCTAAAGAATTGTCAAGTGGAATATATTATTATAAGCTTAGTTATGGATCATTTTCTAAAATGAAAAAAATGGTTTTTTTAAAATAGTGACAAATGAAAAAATATTTTCTAAATTTATTTGAATACAATGACTGGGCAAATTTTCAGTTAATAAATAAATTAATTTTAATTGAAGATGAAAAGGATGATTCATTTCGTTTAATGAGTCATATCATTTCTGCACAAGAAACTTGGTTGGAGAGATTAAAAGGAAGTCATAACTATTCAATAGATATTTGGGAAACTTTTACAATTCAAGAGTTGCAAATTCTTTCAGATAAGAGTTCAAAAGAATGTTTAAAATTTATCAATAAATTTAATGAGGAAAGTTTTAATAAGATTTGCAATTATAAAAATTTGTCCGGAAAATTATTTACCAATTCATTTCAAGAAATTTTAACTCATGTAATTAATCATTCAACATATCATAGGGCACAAATCAATATTAGGTTAAAATTAAAGAATATTAAACCGGCGAATATTGATTATATACTTTATGAAAGAGAAAAATTAAAGAGCTGAAAGAATTATTGCCGCTGCGGCTGAAACATTTAATGAATCAATATTTCCCTTTTTAGAGATTGTAATTTTAGTGTCACAAATTTCTGCTAATTCTTTGGTGGGTCCAAAAGCTTCGTTGGAAAATATTATTATCGATTTTTCTTTAAATCCGATTTTTTTATAATCAACTCCATCTAAATCTGCTAAATAAGTTTTATAATTTTGTTGTTTTAATTTCGATATTTCACTAACAAGATTCATATCTTCAAAAATATTTAAATTAAATATTGCACCCATGCTAGCTCTTAAAACTTTTGGATTGAATATTTCTGCGCATTCTTTACTCAAAAAAACTGTTTTTATACCAAACCAATCACAAGATCTAAGAATTGTGCCCACGTTGCCGGGATCAGAAATATTATCTAAGCAAATTATAATTTTATCATATATTAATTTTTCTTTTGAAGGAGGAATTTCAAACACTGCAACAATTCCCTGTGGATTTTTAGTAGATGTTAACCTTTCAATGTCATCATTATTAATTACAGAATGTTTTATTTTTTTTGAATTAAAGTTATTAAATATTTCTTGTGAACTATTTAAAAAATCTTCTGTTACAAAAACTTCCAAACATTTAAAATTACTTTTTAATCCTTCTTCAACTAACCTTTTTCCTTCAACAATAAATTTTTGTTCAGAAATTCTAAATTTTTTTTGGGTGAGTTTACTTAAATTTTTAATTTCAGATTTAGATATCATTTTATATCTATGAATTTTTTCTTAAAATGTAATTTATATTATTGCTTTGAATTCCAAAATATATTAGATTTGGTGTCTCAAAAATGCTGGTGTAGCTCAATTGGTAGAGCAGCTGACTTGTAATCAGCAGGTTGCGGGTTCGAGTCCCATCACCAGCTCCAAAAGTTCGGAAAATAATTCCGGACTTTTTTATTTTTAAATTATTTGGAAACTAAAATTTCATTTTCTGTTAGATTATTATATTCTGCTATGTCAACATTACTTACTTCTTTCTTCTTATCTGATAAAAACGAATAAATTGCCGGAACAATAAATAAAGTTAGCCCGGTTGAAAATATTAATCCTCCAATAACTGCAATACCCATTGATACTCTTGCTTCTGATCCAGTACCAAGAGCTAAAGCAATTGGCAAAGTGCCCAATATAGTTGAAAAACTTGTCATTAAAATTGGTCGCAATCTTAAACTTGCTGCTTCTTTTACAGCATTTATAACTTTTAACCCTTGCGCTTTCTTTTGATTTGCAAATTCAACAATTAATATTCCATTTTTTGTTACAAGTCCGATTAACATTATTTGACCAATTTGACTAAAAATATTTAATGTTTGATTGAAATACCACAGTGAAAAAACCGATCCGGCAATTGCTAGTGGAACGGTAAACATTATTATTAATGGATCACGAAAACTTTCAAATTGTGCAGCTAATGTAAGATAAATTAATATTAGTGCTAGCATAAATGTAAATAATAAACTCGATGAGCTTTCAACAAAATCTTTTGATGCTCCTTCAAGCGATGTTGAAAATCTATCATCAAGTACTTTGTCTGCAATTTTATCCATTGTTTCAATTCCATCTTGAATTGTTTTTCCGGGAGTTAAACTAGCGGAAACCGTTGCACTAACATATCTATTAAATCTGAATAATTGAGGTGGACTACTTTTTTCTTTTAATGTTATAAGATTATCTAACTGTATTAATTCTCCTCTGTTATTTCTAACATATAACGAAGTTAGGTCAAGAGGTTTTTTTCTATCTTCTTTTAATACTTGTCCAATTACTTGATACTGTTTTCCATTCATTACAAAAAAACCAAATCTTTGTCCGCTATAAGCAAGTTGTAAAGTTTGAGCAATGTCTAAAGCAGAAATTCCTAATTGACGAGCTTTTGTTCTATTAATTTCAATTACAATTTCAGGCTTACTAAATTTTAAATTTACATCTACATTTGCAAAAGTTGGATCATCTTGGGCTTCACTTAAAAATTTGGGAACAACTTCTTGCAATTTTTCAAAGTTTGGAGCTTGAATAACATATTGTACCGGAAGTCCTCCTCGCCTTGTTGATATTGATTGACTCTGAATAACAAAAGATTTAGCATCGCTCAAATCATTCATAATTTCAGTAATTTTATCTGCGATTTCTTGCTGGGTTCTAACTCTTTTATTTGCATCTTTTAAAGTAAGTCTTACAAATCCGGCATTGGTACCTCTATTGCCTCCGCCAGTTAAAGAAATCATTGCATCTGATTCTTTAATTGAATCTTGAAGAATATTTATAGTTTGCATAATATAATGATCCATCAATTCATAAGAAGTACCTTCCGGCATTTTACTTTCTACTCTTACTTCTCCTCTATCTTCAATTGGTGCAAGTTCTGATTGTAAATTTGAACCAATTAAAAATATTATACCAAACGAAACAATCATAATTAAAATTGCAAGCCATCTTTTTTTCATAAATGAATCAAGTGTATTTTTATATGTGAGTTCAAAAGATTTGAAAAAAGGTTCGGTTTTTTTATAAAACCAGTTTTGATTTTCTTTATGCTTAAGAATTCTTGAACTTAACATTGGAGTTAATGTTAATGCAACAAAAGAGGAAATTATAACAGCACCAGCTATCACAACTCCAAATTCCACAAATAATCTTCCAGTAATTCCTTGAAGAAACATAATTGGTAAAAAAACTGCTACAAGTGAAATAGTTGTAGAAATTACTGCAAAAAATATTTCTGAAGTTCCTTTTACACCAGCTTCTATTGGGTTTAAGCCACTTTCAACTTTTTTATAAATATTTTCAAGAACAATTATTGCGTCATCAACTACAATTCCGATTGCTAAAACAATTCCTAAAAGTGTTAAAACGTTAATAGAAAAATCAGCAATATACATTATAAAAAATGTTCCAATCAATGAAACTGGAATAGCAATTATTGGGATTAATGTTGTACGCCAATCTCTTAAGAAAACAAATATGATTAAAATAACAAGTAGAAAAGCAATGAAAATAGTTTCTTGCACTTCTGTTATTGAATTTCTAATATATTTGGTAACATCAAAACCAATTCCTAATTCAATATCTGCAGGCAAATCTTTTTTCAATACATCAATTCGCTTATAAAATTCATCTGCAATTTCTATATAATTAGCACCGGGTTGTGGAATTAGAACCACGCCCACCATAGGAATTCCATCCCTACGTAAAATTGATTTATCATTTTCAGGATAAAGTTCTGCAAAACCTATATCTTTGAATCGAACAATTGCGCCGTTTTCTTCTTTAATTGTAAGATTATTAAAATCCTCTGCATTAGTTAGTCTTCCTAAAGTTCTTACTGTTAGTTCGGTATTTTTACCTTCAATGCTGCCAGAAGGAAGTTCAATATTTTCTCTGTTTAATGCATTTCTAATATCTAGAGGAGTGATGTTGTATGCAGCTAATTTTGTAGGGTCCATCCATAGCCGCATTGAGTAACGTTTCTCGCCCCAAATCATAACTTGACTTACACCGGCAATTGTCTGTAATCTTTCTTTGAAAGTATTTTGTGCAATGTCTGATAAATCTAATAAAGTTCGTTTATCACTTTTAACATTAAGAAAAACTATGGGAACGGCGTCTGCATCAGCTTTAGATACTATTGGGGGATCAACATCGGCAGGTAAATTTCTTTGCGCACGTGAAACTCTATCGCGTACATCATTTGCGGCAGTTTCCAAATCAACATTTACATCAAATTCTACCGTTATATCGCTTCTTCCATCTCGGCTTACGGAAGTTAAAGATCGAATTCCGGCAATTCCATTAATTTGTTCTTCAAGCGGTTCGGTAATCTGAGATTCAATAACATCAGCATTTGCACCAACGTAACTTATTCCAACACTAATAATTGGCGGATCAATACTTGGGTATTCACGAATTCCTAAATATGTGTATCCAATTAATCCAAATAAAACAATTACAATTGACATTACAATTGCTAAGACAGGACGGCGAATACTTATTGATGATAAACTCATAACTTGAGCTTTCTAATAAAAAATTATTTTACAGATTTTATTTTAATTTCCATATTTGGGCGTAATTGAATTATTCCGGAAACAATTACAGTATCACCCATTTCTAAACCATTTATAATTTGAATATTTTCTTCTGTCCTAATTCCAGTTGAAACATTTCGTGAAACAGCTTTTCCATTTTTGTACATGAATACTTTTTCACCTTCAATATCCGGAACCAATGCGTCAGTAGGAATTAACGTTGCATTAGCCATATTTTCTAAAATTATATTAATTTCAACATACGCTCCGGGCAAAAGAAATCCACTATTATTTTGTGCAATAGCTCTAACTAAAATCGTTCTTGTTGTTTGATCAATTTTCGGTTCAATTGCATAAATTTTTCCGGTGAATATTTTTTTAAAACTTGGAATTGAAAATTCAATAATCTTTCCTTCCTTGATTTCACTATAATATTTTTGCGGAACCGCAAAATCAATTTTAATTGGATTTATACTTTGAATTGATGCAACTTGTATTTGAGGTGTAATGTAACTTCCAATACTTACAGAACGCAAACCAATAATTCCATCAAACGGAGCTCGGATTTCTGTTTTTGAAATTTGAGCATTGGTAAATTCAATATCAGCTTTAAGTGAGTTTAGTTCATTTAAAACAATATCATATTCTTGCTGACTTGTAAGTTGTTTTTCAAGTAATTGTCTTGCGCGGAATTCTTTATCTTTAGCAAATTCTACTTTAAGAATATTTTTTTTTAAAGTTGCTTGAAGTTCTTCGTCATTTATTTTTAATAATAAATCACCTTTATTTACTTTTTTACCTTCTTCAAAAAATATTGATGTAACTTTACCGGATGATTCGCTGCGAAGTAATACTTCTTCATTCCCAATTAAAGTACCGTTTGTAAATATTTTACTTTGAAGTGATTCTGGTTTAATAATTTTTAAATCAGCGGTCAGGCTTACTATTTTTTTTCCAATTTCGTTTTCACTGTTCTCATTTTTTTTTGTAAAATTTATTTTGGGTAAGAGAAGTAATAAGAAAACAATAATTATAGTTACCAAAATAAGTATTCGTTTTTTATTCATTTTCATAACCAACTCTTAAAAGAAAAATAAACCAAATTCTATATAGTGAAATATAATTAACAAAATTGTTTATTAAGTTACTATTTTTCAAAAGACTAATTAATTGCAAGATAATATTATTCATATTTCGAATAGTTTATTAGCATATTTCTTTATATTTTTTTCAAAACTCATTTCATAGAAATACATATTAGTAAGAGAATATGATGAAAGAAAATCTAAGTTTACTTTCCAAGAAAGAATTAATTTCAAAGATTCATAAATTAGAAAAGCAAATCCCAAAAATTGAGAAGCAAAAAAATATTTCTCAAAATGAATTTTTATTTGTTCAAACCGAGAGACTAAGCAAACAGAATTACTTCGATATTTTTAACAACTCTGTACATGCTTTATATATTTTAGATAAAACCGGAAAATTTATTGATGTTAATAATGCTGCCGTAAAAATGTACGGTTATTCAAGAAATTATTTTAAAGGAAAAACTCCGGATTTTATTTCCGCTCCAAAGAAAAATAATATGAAATTAGTTTTTGATTATGTGAAAAAAGCTATTAATGGTG
>JBGSKB010000328.1:0-1953 GCA_041741395.1 Melioribacteraceae bacterium | reverse complement strand
TATAAAAATTAAAAATAAAAGCAATCGAGAAAGAAAACTTAGTGTATTTACTTATGTTGAATTTTCATTTCATCATGTCGAAATAGATAATCAAAATTTTCAAATGAGTTTGTATGCAAGCGGTTCAAATTATAAAGAAGGAATTATTGAGTATGATTTTTTCTATGAGCCATGGACATTCCATTTCTTTGCATCAAACTTTGAACCGGAAAGTTATGATTGCGTAAGAGATATTTTTATTGGGAATTATAGAAGTGAAACGAATCCAATTTCTGTTGAACAAGGTACTTGTTCAAATAGCACTGAATTAGGCGGAAACCATTGTGGTTCATTACATAAAAAACTAACATTAAATCCCGAAGAAGAAACAAGAATTATTTTTATGCTTGGCGTTGGTTCACGAGAAGAAAAAGGAAGAGATACTAAAGTAAAATATTCAGATTTATCAAATGTTGATTTGGAATTTAATAAATTAAAAAAATATTGGCATGATAAAACTTCCAAATTTATTTGTAAGACTCCAAATGAAGGCTTAAACACAATGATAAATACTTGGACTTTATACCAAGCAGAAACATGTGTCGTGTGGTCTAGATTTGGTTCTTTTATAGAAACTGGCGGAAGAGTTGGTCTTGGTTTTAGAGATACTTCTCAGGATATTATGGGAGTTGTTCATACAAATCATACAAAAACAAAGGAAAGAATTATAGAGCTACTTCAAGGTCATACCAGTTATGGATATGGACTTCATCTTTTTGATCCTGAAGTTTTCAAACCAAAAGAAAATAAGTTGCCGGGAGTTAAACTTCCAACAGTTGTTCCGACAAAAAACCCCGAAGATATTGTTCACGGAATGGAAGATGTTTGTTCGGATGATGCAATTTGGCTTGTTGCATCAATTTGTGAATGGATTGTAGAAAATGGCGATTTAGAATTTTTTGATCATGTTGTTCGTTATGCAAATGGGGGAGAAGGAACGGTTTATGAACACTTAACAAAAATTTTAGATTTTTCTGCAAAGTATGTTGGGCAAACCGGAATTTGTCAAGGTTTGAGAGCAGATTGGAATGACTGCCTAAATCTTGGCGGCGGAGAAAGCTCTATGGTTTCCTTTATGCATTATTGGGCAATTAATATTTTCATTGAATCTGCAAAAAAATTGGACAGAATTGATGATGTTAATAAATATTTAGAAATGGCAGAAAAAGTCAAAAATGCTTGTGAGAATGAATTATGGGATGGTGAATGGTATTTACGTGGTTTTACAAAATCCGGAAAAAAAATTGGTTCTCATGAAACTGAAGAAGGAAAAGTATTTTTAAACGCACAGTCTTGGGCTGTAATGTCGGGTGTTTCATCGGGTGAAAGAGCAGCTCAAGCTATGGAAGCAGTTGATAAGCATCTTTTTTCAAAATATGGATTACATCTTGTTTGTCCAGCTTATGGAAAACCAAATGATGAAATTGGATACGTTACACGAGTGTATAAAGGAATAAAAGAAAACGCATCAATATTTAGTCACCCAAATCCTTGGGCTGTAATTGCAGAATGTAAATTGGGAAATGGAAATAGAGCAATGAAATATTATGATGCAATTCTTCCTTACAACCAAAATGATATTATTGAAATTAGACAATCTGAACCATATTCATATTGCCAATTTATTATGGGAAAAGATCATACTGCGCATGGAAGAGCAAGACATCCATGGTTAACCGGAACAGCTTCATGGTTTTATACGGCAGTTACAAAACATATTTTAGGAATTCAGCCAACTTTTGAAGGTTTAAAAATTGATCCTTGTATTCCATCTGATTGGAAAGAATTTGAAGTGAGAAGAAATTGGCGCGGGGCAGTTTACAATATCAAAGTTCAAAATCCCAGTGGAGCGCAAAAAGGTGTTAAAACAATTAAGGTAAATGGAGAAATAATTGATGGAGTTATTCCCATTTA
>JBGSKB010000327.1:0-2128 GCA_041741395.1 Melioribacteraceae bacterium | reverse complement strand
AAAACCAGTTACTTCAAATTCAATTCCCGTATCAGCTGATCTGGTTAAGGTTAATCTATTTCCGGAATAAATTACTTCACCAAAATCTAAATCACCTTTAATTTTGTTTAATGCTAATCCATTATTCAGTGAAATATTAATATTGGTTGTTGCATTAAAATTTGATTGAGCAAATATTTTTACTGTTGAAATCAGTAATAAAAGAACAATTATTTTTTTTAGCATTAAAGTTCATTAAATTATTTGAATAAATTTCTTTATTCACTAATCTTAATTGTAAGTTACTTGAATATTAAAAGTACCCGTATAATCTCCAGCTACCGTACTTGGAGTTATATCAATTGATCCACCTAACCATAAATACAATAGTCCAGTACTTGGAGCAAGTTGATGACTAGATAGATCTGAAACAGGATTTCCAGATACATAGGTTGGAGCAATTGTTTTTTCAACCGATGATGAAAAGATTAAATTATCTGTTCCATTCGAAAGTGTAACAGTGTTTGAAAAATCGACCAAAATATTTTTGTTTGAATGTCCGGAAACTAAAAATGCAACTGGATTAGAGGTTGAAATTGTTTCGTTTGCAGTTCCAATTACTTTTTCACCAAAATCTAAACCCGTAGCTGGAGGTGTAATAGATAATCCTTTTTTAAGTTGAACTGAGACTGTAGTACTAGAGTTAGCTGAATTTTGTGCAAGCAGCATACTTGTTGAAAAAATTAAAACTGCTAAAATTAAAAGATATTTTTTTGCGTACATTTAATACTCCCTAATTGATTTTGTTTGAGTTTATTTTTGGAGTATTTTTCAAAGTGTGTGCCAGAGCACATTTTGATGTAAAATTGCTTAGTTATAATAATTTATAAAGATTCATTTTCCTTGATTGTATCAAATTGCGGGTTTGAAATTGTTATGTATTTTATTGGGACAATTTTATATTTTGATTTTTGAAAATGTAAAGTCAATTTTTTACATTTTTTAGAGTTGGTTATTTCGAAAATTTAATATATTTTTTTGTTTATCATGGATAGTGAAATTAATTTCATACTAAACGATCAAGAAATTCAAACCAGAATAAATCCTTCAACTGTTCTATTAGATTACATAAGAAAAGAAAAAAAACTAACCGGCACAAAAGAAGTTTGTAAAGAAGGCGATTGCGGTGCATGCTCCGTTTTACTTGGGGAATTATCTCAAGAGGGATTAAAATATAAAACTATAAATTCTTGCATTTTCCCAATTCAAAAAATTCATGGAAAACATGTCGTAACAGTTGAAGGAATAAATCAAATAAATTTAAATGTCATTCAACAAGAATTTGTAAATCAAGGTGCTTCACAATGCGGATTTTGTACACCCGGTTTTATAATTTCATTGATTGGGTATTTGCTAAATTCAAAGAAATTAAATTACGATGAAATGATTAACTCAATTTCGGGAAATATTTGCAGATGTACAGGTTACAATTCAATTAAAAAATCTGTATCAAATATTATCAATCAAATAAACAGCTTTAAATTGAATAATTATAATAAGTTAGATAACTTAATTGAAAGCAATATTTTACCAAAATATTTCTTAGAAATTGAACAAAAGCTTGCAAAAATAAATTCTAAAATAATTGACAATTTAGAATTCCACAAAAATATACAGCCAATTTTTATTAGCGGTGGAACTGATTTATTTGTTCAAAAACCGGATGTTTTGTTAAAATCCAATGTTAATTTTAATAACATTATCCCTAAGTCAAAAATTTCCCAAATTGATTCCAATTTAATAATTCATTCTTCAACGACAATTGAAGAATTGAAAGATTATTTTCTAAAGAATTTAGCGAATCTGAATTTTACAAAATTATTTAAACTTTTCGCCTCAAAACAAATTAGAAATTCCGCAACAATTGGAGGAAATATTGTTAATGCTTCCCCAATTGCAGATCTTGCAATAACTTTGCTTGCATTAAATGCAAAAGTAAATTTGATAAATTCAAAAAATGAATATCGAACAATTGATTTGGATAAATTTTATTTGAATTATAAAAAATGTAATATGAATAATGATGAAATTATTGATACAATTTCATTCCCAATTACCAAATCACATCAAATATTTAATTTCGAAAAAG
>JBGSKB010000326.1:0-2337 GCA_041741395.1 Melioribacteraceae bacterium | reverse complement strand
TGCTGAAAGTTCGGCATGGTACATGACTTTTCAAGGAAAAGTAAACGCAGATATAAGCATTCTTCCAACTGATCTTGTTGCAAAAGGCGAAAACGGAAATTCAATTATTTACAAATTAAATATTGTTCATTTAGATAATCCTAAAAATATAAGTATTAAAACTAACAGTGGATTTAATTTAAACACTTCGGTTAATACTGGTTTCAATACATATACAATTAATGTTCCATCAAATTTTATAAATAAAAATGTTGATGTTGAAATAAAAATCGGAAATGAAACAATTACAAAATCTTTTAAAGCTAATCCGGTTAAAGAATGGGTTGTAAATCTTGTTATGCACAGTCACACAGATATTGGTTATACAAGAAGTCAA
Organism: Melioribacteraceae bacterium; assembly: GCA_041741395.1. Classification (GTDB taxonomy): domain Bacteria; phylum Bacteroidota; class Ignavibacteria; order Ignavibacteriales; family Melioribacteraceae. The sequence continues at coordinate 1,961 of JBGSKB010000326.1, read as the reverse complement.
ACAGAAATTCTTCCTGAACATTTAAGATTTATAGATTATGCCTTAGATTTTTGTGATTTAACAGATGATTATCCCGAAGATGCAAAATTTAAATGGACGTGTGAAAGTGCTTGGCCTGTATTGAAATATCTTAACAGCCGACCAAAATCTCAAATAGATAGATTTAGAAAACGAGTAAAAGAAGGAAGAATTGAATTAACAAGTATGTTATTCAATATTTCGGAAATTCCGGATGAATCATTATTAGCATCAATGTTAAAACCAGTTAAGACAATTACAGATTCTGGATTTACAGTTTCCACCGCAATGCAAAATGATATTAACGGAATTGGCTGGTGTTATGCAGATTTTCTAAATAATGCCGGAATAAAATATTTGGTAATGGGTGAACACGGACACAAAGCAAAAATTCCATTTGATTATCCAACAGTGTTTTGGTGGGAATCTCCAGCTGGAAACAGAATTCTTGCTTATAGAGCTGATCATTATATGACTGGCAACGTTATTGGTGCACACACCGGAAATATAGATTTTATTCAAACACATTTGATGCAATATTTATCAAATTTAAATAAAGCCGGTTATCCTTATAAAGAAGCCCATCTGCAAATGTCAGGTTATGTAACGGATAATTCCCCGCCTTCTTTAATGGCTTGCAATTTAGCAAAGGAATGGAACGAATTATTTGAATGGCCAAAATTGAAAATTTCTACTGCATCAACTTTTATTAAAAGTATAGAAAAACAGTACGGAAATAATTTGCCTGTTCAAAAAGCTGCTTGGCCGGATTGGTGGGCAGATGGATTTGGTTCTGCTGCAAGAGAAACGATGGAATCAAGAAGAGCTCAAGCTGATTTAATTACTAACAAAGGTTTATTAAGTATTGCAACTTTGATAGGTGCAGTTGTACCGAATAACGTAATTAATGAATTGAATGAAATTGAAGAAAATTTATTTTTCTATGCGGAACATACATTCGGCGCTGATGAAAGCATAAGTAATCCAACTTCAGAAAATACAATTGTTCAATGGTTACTTAAATCAGCTTACGTTTGGGATGCGGTAAAAAGATCGAAAATTCTAAAAGAAAAAGCGATGGGCTATATTCAGCAATTTATACCTAAATCTGAAACTCCAACAATCGCAATATTTAATACATTTAATTGGAATAGAACTGGATTAACCACAATTTATATTGATCATCAAATTATTCCTCGAAATAAGAAATTTAGAATTGTTGATTTTGATGGAAATGAAGTTTTTGCTCAGCCGCAATCAAGCAGAGAAGATGGAACTTATTGGAGCATTTGGGCAGAAAATATTCCACCAATGGGATATAAATTGTATAAGATAGTTACCCAAAATGAACTTACAACAAATCTAATTGTTGAAAAAAATAAGTCGGAATTTGAAAATCAATTTTACAAAATAGAGTTGGATACAAAAGTCGGCGCAGTAAAATCTATTTTTGATAAAGAGCTTAATATTGAATTGGTAGATCAAAAAACTGATTGGAAATTAGGACAGTTTATTTATGAGGAATTATCAAATAGAAATCAGTTAGAAAGGTTTACACTTGATGATCAGCCAATCAGAACTTCTCTTGAACAAGTTGAATTTAAAGGTATCAAAAAAGGAAGTATTTGGAACAGCATTTATTTATCTGGAAAAAATGAAAAATGTTCCGGCAATAGTGAAATTAATTTAGAAATTAGACTTTATAATTTCGAAAAGAAAATTGATTTTAACTTTTCACTTACAAAACTTCCAATTACAAATCCGGAAGCAGTATATATCGCTTTTCCGTTTTCACTTCCTAATTCAAAAATTACTTTTGAAGCTCAAGGTGGAATTGTTGAGCCTGGCAAAGACCAAATTCCCGGCACCTCAACTGATTGGAATATTATTCAAAACCCAAGAATAAATATGCGAGTTTTCAGGTTTTGCAACATAATTAAATT
>JBGSKB010000325.1:0-2604 GCA_041741395.1 Melioribacteraceae bacterium | reverse complement strand
TAATTTGAAAAAATAATTTCTAAGTAGTTAATGAATACATTACTAATGTAAAAAAAAAAGAAAAGTTTCAATCAATATTTAGCTGTCTATACCATTCGACAATTAGTGAAAAATAAGTTACTATGAAATGGAAAAATTTAAAACTTACACTTCTAATTATTTGTAGTGTTAATCTTTATGCTGGTGATGAGAACAGCAAAGTGTATTATGTTTCTGTATCTGGATCGGATAAAAACAACGGAAGTATAAGCTCACCATTTGCAACAATTGATTGTGCCAGAGATGCAATTAGATTTGATCGATTAAAATCATCGGAAACTTCTTACATAATATATTTACGCTATGGAATTTATAAAACATTAAAAACAATTGAATTCAACAATCAAGATTTATTTAAAGAAAATTCTCCATTAATTATTTCTGCATATAAAAATGAAACCGTTAGATTATCTGGAGGAATTCAAATACTCCCTCAAAGTATTGGAAGTATTCATGACATAACTATCACAAAAAGATTTATAACAAGAGTTAAAGAAAAAATAAAGCAGATTGACTATTCTGCATTGAATATAAATGAAGGCAATATTCTTCCGCATGGATTTGGAAGACCATATACAAATACTCAAATGGAATTATTTAGTGAAAGTAATGCCTACACATTAGCGCGCTGGCCGAATAGCGGATACTCAACTTATAAAAGAGTAATAGAAAAAGGTTCAACTCCTTTCAATGGTGATAATTCAAATAAAGGCGGGATATTAGAATATGATAATAAAAGATTAGAAAGATGGATTAATGCCGAAGAGTTATGGATTTCTGGATTTTTCCGCTACGGCTTTGCAGACGATGCTGTTGCAATTGAGAAAATTGACTTTGTGAAAAATTACATTTTCACCAAACAGCCTACGTTCTACGGATTCTCATCCGGTGAAAGTTTTAATTCATTTTACGGCTTTAATATTTTGGAAGAAATTGATTTGCCCGGCGAGTATTTTGTTGATAAAAAGAATAAGAAAATATATTTCTATCCATTTGATGATGAAAATCTTTCAGATTTATTTTTATCAATAATAGAGCAACCTTTAATTAAAGTTGAAAATTCATCAAATATTTATTTTGAAGATATTAAATTTGAATGTACTCGCGGAATGGGAGCTTATGTTGAAGGTGGAAATAATATCCGTTTCACAAATTGTACTTTTAGAAATATTGGAACTGTTGCAATTTGTTTTGGAAAAGGCGTTGATGAAAAAGTAACTCCAGCTTCTGGAAAATTAGGTAAATTCAAAGAGCATTTATACTCTAATCAAACGTGGAACAGAAACTGCGGGAACAACCATCTTGTTGAAAATTGCGAAATATTCAATACTGGTGCGGGTGGAATAATATTAGGTGGAGGCGACCGTGCAACACTTGAAAAAGGAAACAATCGGGTTTCAAATTGTTCAATTAGAAATATCAACCGATATGAAAAAACCTATCGTGGTGGAATTAATTTGGATGGTGTTGGGAATATAGTTGACCACAATGAAATATATAATTGTCCCGGTGTTGCAATTCATTTGAATGGAAACGACCATTTAATTGAGTACAATATTATTCACGATGCTGTTACAGATGGTCACGACATGGGAGCCATTTATTATGGAAGAAATCCAAGCGAGCAAGGAAATAGTATTCGATATAATTATTTCCATCATATAGGAAATAAGGAAGGAACAATTATGTCCGTTTATCATGATGACGGCGCTTGCGGTATGAATGTTTATGGAAATATATTTTACAAACCTGGAAATATTGCCGTAATGATTGGAGGTGGAAACGATATTATTTATCATAATAACATTTTTATAGAAACAAATCTTGTATTCCATATTGATAACCGTATACTGAATTGGGGCAAAGAGGAATTCATTGGTGAAAAAGGAATTTTTCGCAAGAGACTTCAAGAAGTTGGAATTGACAATCCTCCATATTCAATTGCATATCCCAATCTTGCAAATTATTGGACTGATAATCTTGGTACTCCAAAAAGAAATAAAATTGAAAATAATTTATTTGTGAATATAGGGCAGTTACATAATGGATCGGCTGATTGGATTGAGTTAGGTGAAAATTATTTAAGTAATGCTGATCCCGGATTTGAAAATTATGCTAAAATGAATTTTAAATTGCTGGAAGATTCTGAAGTATTTACAGTACTTTCTAATTTTACAATCATACCTTTTGAAAATATTGGAAGAAAAAAAATAAGAATTGTTCATTAATTAGGTAGAGTTTATATGAAATTGAAGATCACACTATTTATAACTGTTGTAAATTGTTTAAGCATAGCACAAATAAGTGATATTGATTCAATAAATAAAACACTTCGCCGCGAAGATAGTTTTTTCGGACTTCATTTTGATTTTCATGCAACAAATAATGATAATAAAATTGGTGAAACCTTATCATCTGAAATGGTTGATAGCATGTTAACTTTGATCAAACCGGATTATATTCAAGTTGATTGCAAAGGTCATGCGGGAATTTCAAGTTATCCGACAAAAGTTGGAAATGCGGCTCCCGGTTTTATAAAAGATCCTTATAAAATTTGGCGAGAAG
>JBGSKB010000324.1:0-2552 GCA_041741395.1 Melioribacteraceae bacterium | reverse complement strand
ATTTATATGCGAAAATACGTATAACATTTCAAGAATTCAAGTATTTTTAAAGCAATATAACGGTGGTTTCTGTCAGCTAACTGACTATCCGCTGCCAAAAATTTATGGTGAGCTTTTCGAAGCACAACAATTTTATTGAATAACAAATGGTAAAATTAGCAGAAAAGTTCTTTGAAATATTCTCCCTCATTTTGCTTGACTTTTAACTCAGTGCCTTTTTATGGTAATTTATTGATTGTATGATCATTTATTGCTTTTCCGTTTTCCATCAAATAAATCCAAAAACATCGAATTTCGCTAGTTAGAATTTTAATATCTGAAGCAATTTCATTCAATTGATTTAATTTCACATCTTCAAATTGGAATTTGAAACCATTTTTTTCTTTAGCAGTAGTTTTAATTCTAGTAATTGAGTTTAGTTCTTTACAAGATGCCCAAATTGAATGAGTTATTTGATTTCTTTTATCCTCTGCACTTGCAGTTCTTTCAACTAATTCTTTTAATTTTCCAAAGTCTTTATCCTGTTTTCCATGCCTTTCAATGTAAAGACTTATTAGGAGTGATCTTAGATTTCTAAATGATAACTCCGCCGTAACTATTTGACCAATTCGTTGACGTTCATTTAACATTGACCAGACTAATGATTGGACTGAGGATTCTAAAAGTGCAAATGAAACTGTAATATCTCCAATGCATTTGAGATGTTCATCTGGAACTGGATGTCTAACCATAATTTGCCATTGCCATAACAAATAATTATGTTGTTATATTTTCACAATAACTTAATATTTGAAAACCATTCCTTAAAAACCTATTAAAATAACCTTTAAATATCCAATTAATTATTTCAATCTAAAGTACTCCTTATCCAATTAGAGATTTCTGAAAAATATATTCGATTCTAATTTCCAACCTCAAATATAGGAATCTCTAAAATCTCAAAAAAAAAGCAGCAAATAGCAAATAAATTCCAAATTCAAAAAAAACAAATTCTCAGAAAATCAAATTTTGGTCATTTGAATTTTTGTTATTCGAAATTATTTGAGATTTGTTTTTTACGATCTGGAGTTTTTGGAGATTCACATATATTTATTCAAAATGTTGCAAAATTTTTATTCTTAATAAAAACTTAACATAATTTTCACAATTACAAATTGTTTATAATTGTAAAATTCTATATTTTAACTGGACTAAAAGGTCTTTATTGTCTAAAGTTATCATTAAAAAATTAGAAAACGAGACAAACTTAGTCCTATAATAAATAATAATTGTTCACTTTCAAAAAATGGTGAATTTATGAAAAAGTATTTATATCTATTGCTTACACCAGAAGCTTTGATTGGCTCCATGCTTCCACCAGAAGAATTCGGAAATTATTTAGCAGTTGGCACAAAAAAGAGAAGCAGAGGACAAGCAATTTATTTTGAAGTTGATTCTTCATTAATGGATGGAAATTTTCCACGCGAACGTTGGGAAAATGATTGTATTCCTCATCAAGACGGAACTCCTAAACGATCTCTTTATCTCTCAATCCATCGTGTTCTTGAAAACATGCCGTTAAATGCATTAATGGATTTATATTTAGCAACTGATGATGGTCGTGTTTTGGGTTTAAGTAAAAGTAAATATGTTTCTGGACCCGAAGAAGAAGGTTTACATTTATATCAGCAGCTTTGTCCGGTTACACCAAGAATTGCTAGTAAATATAGTCCAGTTGATTTTATGAAAGTAATTACAGACACAAGTCGCCCGGTATCTGTTCCAAAATTAATTTTTGTTGAGTTAATATTAAATAATTTAGCAACTGATCCTAAAAATGCTCCTATAGGGAATTTACCATATTCAAATATTGATCATTTGAGGGATTGCTTAGTTGGGCTTCAAAAAAATCCGGAGAAACCAACCAAAACTGTAATTCGTTTTTTCCAGAGTGATTTACTTTATAGAACATGTAAAAATGGATTTTTTGTCGGTAGCCAAAATGAATTTTTATACTACCATTTCCCAAGTTTAGAGGAACTGGAAGATAAACAACATGCTTGGTTAAGATCAGCGCTAACAATTGGTTTTAGAAGTACAATTTAAATAAATAATATGAATTTGATTTATTATTGGAGATAATTATGCATGATTTTCTTTTCTGGCTTGTACCTTTAGGTTCGATAGTAGCTTTAATTTTTGCCCGAATATTCTTCAAACAAATGATGAAAGAAGAGGAAGGTACAGATAAAATGAAAGAAATTGCACAGTACGTTCGAACAGGTGCAATGACTTATCTTAAACAACAGTATAAAATTGTTTTAACATTTTTTATAATAATAACTTTACTTTTTTCATTTTTAGCATACGTGTTAGAGTTGCAAAATCCTTGGGTCCCTTTCGCTTTTATTAGTGGTGGATTTTTCTCAGGTTTAGCAGGTTTCTTTGGAATGAAAACGGCAACCTATGCTGCTGCAAGAACTGCCAATGCCGCGAGAACTTCTCTTAATAAAGGATTAGTAATTGCATTTAGAAGCGGTGCAGTAATGGGATTAGTAGTTGTTGGACTTGGA
>JBGSKB010000323.1:0-2216 GCA_041741395.1 Melioribacteraceae bacterium | reverse complement strand
TTGTAACAAGAAAGAATAAAAGCAGCAAGAAAGTTATATCAGCCATGGATGCAGCTGAAAACTCTCCGCCAGGTCTATTTTTTTTCTTTTCTCTAATCATTATTTTCTCAGTTTATTAGATTACTTTTTCATTTCGTATAGTGCATCAATTAGCTCAATTGAGCTTTCTTCCATATCACCAACTATTTTGTCTATTCTAGAAATAAAATAATTATAGAAAAACTGAAGTAACATAGCTACAATAAGTCCGAATAATGTAGTTAACAATGCAACAGAAATACCTGTTGCAACAATTGCTGGTGACATTGAATTTGCAGCAGCAATATCATCAAATGACATGATCATTCCTTGTACAGTTCCAGTAAAACCCAACATAGGAGCTAAACTGATAAATAAAGAAATCCAAATTAATCCTCTTTCTAAGAAACTCATTTCAATTGCACCATAAGTCATAATTGCTTTTTCAGCAGCTTCAACACCATCATCAGCTCTTAATAATCCAGCATGAAAAACAGAAGCGATTGAACCTCTTGTGTTTTCGCACAATTTCATTGCTTCTTTTACGCCACCTTTTTTAAGCGTATCTTTTACAGCTATAATGAATTTTTTTGTATTTGTGCTTGATCTTGTAAGAGTCCACATTCTTTCAAATGAAAAAGCTAAACCTAATATTAAACAGCCCAGAATTGGCCACATGAACAATCCACCAGCAACAAATTTTTCTTGTAAATAGGTTAGCATGCTAGTAGATTCAACTTGTGCAAATATGTAGGTAATTGATCCAAATATTTCTGTAATTTGCATGAAAAAGTTCCTCCAAAATTATTTTTATTGTTTGTTAATTTAATTGCAAAATTAAGTTAGATAACATTAAGTATTTAGTAAAAAAAAGTCAATAAGTAAATTTACGTCTTGTTTACATTGATTTAAAGGTAAATCTAATATAAATTTATTTTTTAATTAAAAATTTTGCACCAACCGGAAAATGATCACTAAATCCTCCCAAGTATTTTTTCCCGCCATAAGTGGGAAAAGGATTTCCTTTATATTTACCTTCTTTTTCAATCATAAAGCCAGGTTTAATTATTTCAAAACTTTCACATTCGTAATCTGAGTTTTTATCATCTACAAGTGATTTTGAAATTATTATTTGATCAAGCATATTCCAATGATCTTTATATTTGTAGCTCCCTTCTCCTTTTTGAAAAAGCTTATATGTCAGATTGTATAAAAAGTTTTCAGAATCTTTTTTTGCACAAACTAATTTTTGAGCATTTAAAACTTTATTAATAGATATATTTGAAGGTAAATCATTAAAATCTCCAATGATAATCACATTAGGATTTTCACTATTGATTTTCAGATCATCTAAAAACTTCATTAAAGATTCTGCCGCATTTATTCTAAACTTTTCGGTTTCTTTAAGTCCTTCTCTTCTGCTTGGCCAATGATTTACAAAAACATGAAATTGCTCATTTGTAGAATTTAAATTTAACTGAACATGCAGAATGTCCCTGGAAGATTTCTTTTCTTCAAATTTAATTTTAATTGAACTGATATTTTTTACTTCAAATTTGCTACTATTATAAATAAGAGCGTTATCAATACCTCTTGTATCCGGAGATTCTGAATATGCAATTTTATATTTTGATTTATCTAAATATTTATCAACTAATATTTCTAAAACATTTTGATTCTCAACTTCTTCAACTCCCAAGATATCCGGACCATTTCCATTATTCATATAATTTATAACTTTAGCCAAATTTTCCATTTTGGTATTTAATTTTTGGTCAGTCCAATTTATTTCACTTTCGGGTAAAAACCATTCATCATCTTTTTGGGGATCATCAAAAGTGTCAAACAAATTTTCAACATTCCAATTTGCAACGTAAAATTCAGGATAGGATTGAGCAATTGATTTTGAATTCTGCGAACAAGAATTGCAAATAATTATTGAAAAAAGTATTAACAGAGTTCTAAGATTTTTTTTCATATTACACAAATTATAGTTATTGTTAAAAAGTATTTATATTTTGAAGAAATAAAATAATCATAAAAATTTAGAAAGTTTTGGAATAAAAATGTCAAAGAAAAAATTTGTAATAATTGACGCAATGGCAATTACTTATAAAGCATATTTTGCTTTTATGAACAGACCTTTGCAAACTTCAAGCGGTGAACCAACCTCTGCTGTTTATGGATTTATTACTCAA
>JBGSKB010000322.1:0-4715 GCA_041741395.1 Melioribacteraceae bacterium | reverse complement strand
AACAAAATCTCCAAATCCAAAATTTGTTATTAGAAATTTTTTCAAATCAGCTAACAATGTTGGTGAAGTTTTTTGTAAAAATGATGCTTGAATTTCCTGCGCCATTGATGCATGATCTGCTTGACTAGACTGAAGTAAAATGGGAATATCATCTTGTAGTTCTTTTACTTTTTTTGCAAACTTCAATCCGGCTTCAGGATCTTTTACTCCTTTATGCGGAAAGTTTACATCTGAAATAATTCCAAGAATATATTTTTGATATTTTTCAAAATATTCCCAAGCTTCTTCATATGTTGTGCAAAGTAGAATTTTGGGTCGCGCACGCATTCTTAAAAATCTATGGGAAGTATTTACACCTTCAGAAATTAATCTTTGTGATTGTTTAAAAACTTGAGTATAAATAAGTGGTAAATATTGTGAATAAAATTTTACGTCGTCTTCAACTAAAATTATTGCTTGAACTCCAACAACCGATGTATCATTTTCAATATTTTTTTTATCTTCAATATATTTTATAATTCCCATTAGCAATCGGTAATCGCCTTGCCAAATAAAAAATCGATCGAAAATATGAGAATTTGGAGTATGTTTTATTTCCTTTCGTTCTTGATTATCATAAGCCAAAAGTACAATTGGCAGATCCGGATTTATTTTCTTAACTTTTTTTGCGAAATCAATAACGTGCATATCTTCAATATGCATAGTAGAAATTATTAAATCAAAACTATTAACATTTGAAATGAGTTCAATACCTTCAACTCCGGTTGTAACGTGAACAATTTCCGGAGTGTGACTTAAATTTAATGTATGATATTCTTCACGAATTAGTTCGTAAAGTCTGCCGTCTTCCTCAAATAAATAATTATCATATAAACTCGAGACAAGCAATATGTCTCTAATTTTATATTTCATTAATTTTTGGAATTTTTTTAGACGACTTCCAAAAACATCTTTAACTTCAATATCCGTTAATTCTCTTTTTATCATTTTTAAACTTTACACTAGTCCTTGGTCTAACATAGCATCCGCGACTTTTAAGAATCCGGCAATATTTGCACCGTTAACATAATTTCCCGGAGTTCCAAATCTATCTGCTGTTGTAATACATGTGTTATGAATTCTTATCATAATTTCATGCAATCTTTTATCTACTTCCTCTTTTGACCATGGAAGACGCATGCTATTCTGCGACATTTCCAATCCGGATGTTGCAACTCCGCCCGCATTGGAAGCTTTTCCCGGGGCATATAAAATTCCAGCTTCACTAAATACTTTATAACCACCAATTGTTGTTGGCATATTTGCACCTTCGCAAACACACATGCAGCCATTATCAACTAAATTTTTTGCATCTTTTTCTTCAATTTCATTTTGAGTTGCACAAGGTAAAGCAACATCTACTTTAGTTTCCCAAGGTCTTCTTCCGGCAAAAAACTCTGCACCAAATTCTTTTGCATAATCTTCAACTATATCTTTATTGCTTGATCTAAGTTTTAGCATATAATCTACTTTTTCTCCTGAAACACCATCTTTATCATAAATGAATCCGTCTGGACCGCTTAAAGTTACAACTTTACCGCCAAGTTCATTTACTTTTTGAACAGCTCCCCATGCAACATTTCCAAATCCCGAAACCGCAACGATTTTTCCACCAAATGTTGTATTTTTTGTTTTCAACATTTCTTGAGCAAAATAAACAACTCCAAATCCGGTAGCTTCTGGTCTAACTAATGAACCGCCCCAGTTTAAACCTTTTCCAGTCAATACTCCGGTAAATTCATTTTTCAATCTTTTATATTGACCGAAAAGATAACCAATTTCTCTTGTACCAACACCAATATCACCGGCAGGAACGTCTGTATCTGCACCAATATGTCTGAAAAGTTCAGTCATAAAACTTTGGCAAAAACGCATAATTTCATTATCACTTTTACCTTTGGGATTAAAATCCGATCCGCCTTTTCCGCCGCCCATTGGTAATGTTGTTAAACTATTTTTGAAAACTTGTTCAAATGCTAAAAATTTCAAAATTCCCAGTGTAACCGAAGGGTGAAAACGCAATCCGCCTTTGTAAGGACCAATTGCACTATTCATTTCAATTCTGAATCCGCGGTTTACATGAATTTCTCCTTGATCATCCATCCACGGAACTCTAAACATAATTACTCTTTCAGGCTCAACCATTCTTTCTAAAATTTTTGCAGATTGATATTCCGGATGTCTTTCTAATACTAAATCTAAAGATTCAGTAACTTCTTCAATTGCTTGATGAAATTCCGGTTCACTTGGGTTTTTTGCTTTTACATCAGCAATAATTTTTTTTACGTAATCAGACATAAAATTCTCTCTAAAATTTTTTATAAATTTTTAATTATTAATATAGATAGATTCAAAACCATTCGATTTGTAAAATTATTTTTGATGAAAATTTTCGATATAATTTGTGTAGTATTTAGATCAATAATAGACATTTTATCCAAAAAGAATTCGATGCTGAAATTACCTATATCGGATATCTTAGTATGCTAAACTTAAGAGCATAAAAAATGATTCGCAAGTATTTTTTAAAACTTAATTGAAATAGTTATTGCGAAATATTTTCAAAAAATTTTTTTTTTTTACTGATAATAAAAAAGCCCGATAAACGGGCTTTAAATTTATATCACACTTCTAATTGTTTTATTTTGTAAGTACCATCTTCCTCATTTGAATAAAATTGCCAGATTCTATTTTATAGAAATATATTCCGCTCATTAAATCGCTTCCGTTAAATTCAATTTCATAATTGCCGGGTTGCTTATTTTCGTTTACTAATGTTTTTACAACTTGACCTAAAACGTTATAAATTTTAAGTACAACTTTTTGTTCAATTCCAGCATTATCCGGAATAGAAAATTTTATTTTTGTAACGGGATTAAATGGATTAGGATAGTTTTGTAAAAGCTCAAACTTTTCCGGAGATGCAAAACAAATTTCTATCTCTTCTGAATATTCTGAATTTCCATCTATATCAATTTGTTTTAATCGGTAAAAATATTTACCAGATTCAAAAAGTAAATTATCAGAATAAAAATAATGTTTAGGTGAATTACTATTTCCATTTCCTATAACAAATGCAATTTTTTTCCAATTTCCGAGTTCAGTTTTTCTTTCAATATTAAATCCGTAATTATTTACTTCCGTAGCAGTTTCCCAAATTAGATTTACTTTTTTATTTATAAGTGAAGCTGAGAAAGTTGTAAGTTCAACCGGTAAAGCTCCTTCACCTTGTGAGCCAGGCGAACCTAAATCTCCTGCACTACCGCTCCATGCTACTGTTGATTCTTTCCAATTAGAGCCAAGATTATTATCATCCGAAAAATTTCCAATAAAATACATTGAAGCTCCAGTTGGGTCAGGAAAATTTACGCCTCCATCGTAATTAACTTCATCAATTAAAAGCCATCCACCTAAACCATCTGACTGTTCAATTATTATTTCATCATCTGAATTCGTAAGAGTCCATGTGCTTGGAAATTTATATTGAATCGTGACTCCTCCATTTGTTAAATTGTCTGAATTGTTTCCAAGTATTAAAAAACCATTTGCAGTTACGAACAATGGGGCATCATTATTAATTATATGTTTATTTGTCCCATTATCTCTTATTCTCCACCCATTAATGTCAACATTAATTTCTGTTGGATTGTAAAGTTCAAACCACTCTCCAAATTCATCATTCACAGAGACGGGATTTTGCATAATTTCAGAAATAACTATGGTTTGCCCAAAAACTAAACTACTAATTAAGAATAAAAATACAATTGTCCTCTTCATTACACCTCCATTTATTTAAATGCTCTCCTTTCTTCATTGAACTTTAGAACTATTTATATAATTCTATTTTAAACTTTAGAGTTCTGATGATTAATATTAATAAAATTTTTCTAATAAATCCAAATTAATATTTTTATTTTTTTCAGTTAACCTATTTTAATTTGAATATTATTTTTTTTGAAATTATTTTGACTTTTTGTAGTGGTAAAGTATGAAAGAGTTTTATATTTATTAATTTTTTTTTATCGGGGACTTTTTTTCAATTTGCAGAAATTTAATTTCTTTTTTTCCTTGGTTTGTATTTTTGTAACTATCGCTTACGTACCACCAATCTGAAGGAATTTCAATAGTATATTTTCCTTCGGTCTTTTTAACTTTTTCCAGAATAAATTTTGCAATTCCTTCCGGCATGTTTAGAATTACTTTTAAATTTGAAGAATTATCAACAAAAGTTTCTGCTCTCATTCCATTCGAACGCGGTGTAAAAAATATTGAATCTGAGTTTTTTGCCTGTAACACAACAGTTGAGGTGTATAAAATTAGTTTTAAATCAAGGATTGGTGTTGCAACTTTTTCGTAAAGAGATTCCAAAGCTACCAATCCAATTAAACCTTCGTTACGATTTCCAAATAATTGCCACAATCCAGAAATGCCTGGTTTATTTTTTAATTTTCCTCTTCTTTTGTAATAATCCGGAGATATTTTCTGAATAGTTCTCAAATCATCTAACATTAATGGTCTCGGACCAATTATGCTCATATCACCTTTTATGACATTTAAAAATTGAGGTAATTCATCAAGTCCGGTTTTTCTCAACCATTTTGCAAAAGGAGTAATATTACATTGCAAAGTTGGCTTAAGAAAAATATCTTGTTCGTTTGTATGTGTGATAGAATTTA
>JBGSKB010000321.1:0-1872 GCA_041741395.1 Melioribacteraceae bacterium | reverse complement strand
AAGAATTATGGCACTGAAAATGCTTACTCAGCTAAATGATTTTCAGAAAGGTGTTTCCCATAGGGCGGCACGTTTGTATAGATTTAATTCAAAAGCTTATAATGATCTAAAAAATAAAGGATTTACATTTCAACTATAGTGAGAATAAAATGACAAAAAGTTTTTTAGTTGGTTTTGATATTGGCAGTTCTTCAGTTAAAGTTTCTATAATTGATAGTGAAACCGGCGAACTTATAAGTTCTGCATTCTCACCGGAAACTGAAATGAAAATTGATTCACCTGAAATAGGTTGGGCGGAACAGCATCCAAATGATTGGTGGAAAAATTTAAAAATTGCAAACAAAAAAGCATTAGAAAAAATTGTTTCAAAAAATTATGAAATTCTAGGAATTGGAATTTCTTACCAAATGCACGGTTTGGTAATGATTGATAAAGATCATAATGTTTTACATCCTTCAATTATTTGGTGTGATAGTCGTGCGGTAGAAATTGGTGATTCTGCTTTTAGTAATTTGGGAGCCGATTATTGTTTAGGAAGTTGTTTAAACTCTCCCGGAAATTTTACTGCTTCAAAATTAAAATGGGTAAAAGAAAACAAACCAGAAATTTATTCAAAAATTTATAAGATTATGCTTCCCGGTGATTTTATTGGGTATAAATTGAGCGGAGAAATAAACACAACAATTTCCGGACTTAGTGAAGGAATATTTTGGGATTTCAAAAAAAATAATTTAGCAGAGGAATTATTTCTTCATTATGGGATTGAGAAAAATATGATCCCAGAAATTGTTCCAACATTTAGCATTCAAGGAAGATTAACTAAAGAAGCTGCTGAAGAACTTGGTTACAAAGTTGGAGTACCAATTTCTTACAGAGCAGGTGATCAGCCGAATAATGCGTTTTCACTTAATGTTCTAAATCCCGGTGAAATAGCCTCAACAGCCGGAACTTCCGGTGTTGTATATGGAATTGTTGAAAATAATTCTTATGATAAATATTCTAGAGTAAACAGTTTTGCGCATGTAAATTACTCTTACGAGAAACCAATAAAAGGCGTTTTACTTTGTATTAACGGAACAGGAATCATGTATAGCTGGTTGAGAAATGAAGCAATGCATTCAATTGAATCTTACGAAAGTTTAAATAAATTAGCATCAGAAATTAATATTGGCTCAAATGGAATTCTCGTTTTACCATTTGGTAATGGTGCTGAGCGTGTTTTAAGAAATCAAAATATTGGTGCAAATATTTTCGGTATTAATTTTAACAATCATTCCAGAAATCATATTATCAGAGCAGCGCAAGAAGGAATTGCTTTTACGTTTAGATACGGAATTGATATTATGAAAGAAATGGGAATTACAGTAAATACAATGCGTGCTGGAAAAGCAAATATGTTTTTGAGTGATGTATTTTGTGAAGCAGTTGCAAATTCTACAAATTCAGTCGTTGAATTATTCAATACTGACGGAGCTCAAGGTGCTGCGCGCGGTGCTGGTGTTGGCGCAAATATTTATAAAACATTTACAGAAGCTTTTGTGGGATTTAAAAAATTAAAAATAGTTGAACCTAATTCAGAATTGGTTAAAAAATATGAAGAAGTATATAGTACGTGGAAAGAAAGATTAAATACTTTTTTAAATTAAAAAATGTTTTAAAATATTTTACATAGTTTTATAAATTAAGTATGGTATTTAATACAAAATTCTGGAGATAAAAATGAATCATAAAGTAGTAACTTTTGGAGAAATTATGTTAAGATTATCAACTCCGGGTTATACTAGATTTGTGCAAACTCAAAATTTTGATATTACTTTTGGCGGTGGTGAAGCAAATGTGGCAGTTGCTTTAGCGAATTTCGGGTTAGATAGT
>JBGSKB010000320.1:0-2964 GCA_041741395.1 Melioribacteraceae bacterium | reverse complement strand
GAATATCCATCATTGATTTCAACAAACATTTGCATTCCTAATCCGCCAATTGCACCAAGCCAAACACAAGTTTCTTCTTCAATATTTGCTGCTTCAAATCCGGCAGAAATAAAATGAGAAATTACGGCAGTGCCAAATGCGTGCCCAATTTTATCAATATTTCTTGCGTAAGAATTATCACTAACAACATTAAACGAATTATTGTAAATGTAATTTGTATCTTTTTTCCACCAAGTATTTTCGTAGTAACGATTAATTTCATAAATGGCAAAAGAATAACTTAGTCCAACTCCGGCTAAAGTTAAATAATCAATTTCTGTTTTCATCGGATCAATTTTAATGGGGATTTCTTTTGACATAAGACTGATTGGAACTTTTACTTGAATTGAGTCATCAATATTTTGAGCTTTTGAATAATTGATTAGGATTAAGAAAAAGAATAAGAAATTAATTTTAAAAATATTTTTCAATTGAATATTCTTTATAAATATTATGTTCTTTATCTTGTTCTTACTCCTAATCTTAATCATTTTTTTAATATTTATTTTTCCGGACGCATTTGCGGAAATAAAATTACATCTCTTATTGACGGCTGATTTGTCAAAAGCATAGTAAGTCTATCAATCCCAACTCCAAGTCCGGCAGTTGGCGGCATTCCATATTCTAAAGCTCTAACATAATCTTCATCTATTTGATGAGCTTCTTCATCACCTTCTTCACCAAATCTTACTTGTTCTTCAAATCTTTCTTTTTGATCAATAGGATCATTCAATTCACTGAATGCATTGCAAATTTCTCTGCCTAAAACATAACCCTCAAATCTTTCTACTAATCCTTCTCTGGTTCTGTGTTTTTTTGCTAAAGGAGAAAGCTCAACCGGATAATCCATTACAAAAGTTGGTTCAATTAATTTTGGTTCAATAACGGCAGAAAATAATTCATCAATTAGTTTTCCTTTACTTTCTCCGCCGGTTAATTTTACTCCATGTTTTTTTACTTCTTTTGCTAAATCATCTTTTGAAATTGTAAGAACATCAATATTAGTCTCTTTTTTAATTTCATCTACCATCGAAATTCTTTTCCATGGCGGTTTGAAATCAACTTCGTTTCCTTCAATATTTAATTTTGATGTACCTAAGACTTCATTTGCAATATGGTAAACCATTTCTTCAACAAATTTCATCATCCATTCGTAATCTTTATACGCAACATAAAGTTCCATCATAGTAAATTCCGGATTATGAGTTTTATCCATTCCTTCATTTCTAAAATCTTTTGAAATTTCATAAACTCTATCAAATCCGCCGACAATTAATCTTTTAAGATAAAGTTCATCCGCAATTCTCATATACAGTTTTATATCCAATGCATTATGATGAGTTACAAAGGGTTTTGCGGAAGCTCCTCCGTACAAGGATTGCAGAACTGGAGTTTCAACTTCTAAGAAATCATTTTTATCTAAAAAATTTCTCATCGAGCTGATAATTTTTGAGCGTTTTACGAAAACATCTTTTATATGCGGATTAACAACTAAATCAACATAACGTTGGCGGTAACGTAATTCCTTATCAGCAAATTGATCAAATATTTTTTTGTTCCCTTCTTCATCAACAACCTCTTTTGCAATTGGAATTGGACGAATTGATTTTGCCAATAAAGTTAAAGATTTTGTGTGAACAGAAATTTCTTCCGTTTTTGTTTTAAATACAAATCCTTCAACGCCAACTAAATCACCAATATCAAGTAATTTAAAGATATCGTATTGATCCCCAATTTCTTCTTTCTTCAAATAAATTTGAATTCTTCCGTCTTTATCTTGAATCTGCGCAAATGAAGCTTTTCCCATTTTTCTAATTGCCATAAGTCTGCCGGCAATTTTAACAGTTTTATTTTCAAAATTTTCAAAATTATTTTTAATTTGAATTGAATAAGTATCAACATCATATGAATATTCATAAGGTCGAACATTTTTATTTTTAATTTCCGCAAGTTCTTCAAATCTTCTTGCTATCAGTGTGTTAACATCTTTATCTAATGATTGGTTTTCCAAATTTGTCCTCCGAGAAAATATTTCTCAAATTTTTATTTGCTTAATAAAAAACTAATTTCTTTTTCAGTAAGAATTCTGCTTTCGCCTCTTTGCAGATTTTTAAGTGTGAGCTTTCCAAATCTAATTCTTGTTAGCTCTTTTACATTATATCCAAAATGATCAAACATTCTCTTCACAAAATGATTTCTTCCTTCAACCGTAACAACTCTAACAGTTGAGTAATTATTTTCTTTTGGGAATGAAATTTTTACAAATTTACTTTTTTTATAATCAATGAAAATACCTTTTAATAATTCTTCCCGATGTTCTTTTTCTAAAAGTCGGTCAAGTTTTACTTCATATTCTCGTTCAATTCCATTTCTAGGATGAGTAAGGAAATTTGAAAAATCTCCATCATTTGTTAAAATTAAAAGTCCGGTTGTATTGAAATCTAAACGGCCAACTGGAAAAATCTTTTCTCTTGTTTTAATTAGATCAACAACTGTTGCTCTATTTTTTTCATCATCAGTTGATGTAATTACTCCTTTAGGTTTGTTAAGTAAAAAATAAACTTTTCGTTGGGCTTTACTTTTTTCACCATCAATTGAAACTTCATCTTGCTCTGTATCAATTTTGGTTCCAAGTTCAAAAACAGTTTTTCCGTTTACTTTAACTCTGCCTTCTTGAATTAGCAAATCGGATTTCCTTCGGGATGCAATTCCGCATTCCGATAAATATTTATTCAATCGTGTTATCATTTCCACTCGAGTCTATTATGTCTTGTTCTAAATTTTCTTCAATTGCATTCATCATTATTTTTCTTTTTTGCTCAAGAAAATCAGCATCTTTCACAATTTCATCTATTTCTCTTGGCTTAGGTAAATCAGAAATTTTATTCAATCCAAAATATTTTAAAAACTCTAAAGTTGTTCCAT
>JBGSKB010000319.1:0-2152 GCA_041741395.1 Melioribacteraceae bacterium | reverse complement strand
TTATATATAGGGCGGTATGAAAAAAATAAAAGAATTGGACTTTTATTAGAAGCATTTTCACAATTACAAAATATAAATTATAAGTTAGTACTTACTATTGAAAAAGAGGAGTTAGCAAATCATGAAAGAAAATATTTAAATGATAATGTTTTATTACTTGGCAATGTTTCCGAATCAAAGAAAAACAAACTATTGAATGAATGTCAAGCTTTGATCTTGCCAACAGATTTTGAGGCATTTGGAATTGTTTTGTTGGAAGCTTCAAAATTTAGAAAACCTATACTTTGTTCTAATCTAGCAGTTATAAAAGAAGTATTAATGACAAACGAAAATATTTATTTCGAAAATAATATAAACTCGTTAGTTAAAGTATTATCCAATTTTATAGATTTATCTTCTAATAAAAAAAATAAATTAGGATTTGATAATTATAAAAATTTGAACAGATTCCAATTCTCCAAAGTTTCAAACATGTACAAATTATTATTCAATGAAATAACCTAAAAATGAATATTGATATTGGTGCACCATCAAAATTCCATGTCTCTGGTACGCATAAAAGAATTAGTAAAATGAATGCTATTTTACCTATTCCCAAAGGTTTTAATTTGGATTTAGGAACCGGAATCGGAGCTTATTATTCGGAATTGAATGAAAAGTCAAAAACTCTATTTGCTTTTGATGGCGAAATTTCATTTCTGAAAAGTTTTAGTCGAAATTTACCTATTTACTCAAAAAAAATATTTCTTGCAAAATCTGAGCAAATTCCGTTAAAAAAAGATTTATTTGATGCAATTATTGCTATCGAAGTCTTAGAACATGTTACTAATTTAGAAAAAACAATTCAAGAGATTTTTAGAATTTTAAAACCAAATGGATTTTTATACCTTTCTGTACCAAACAAGTTTTTCCCTCTTGAAACTCATATGTTAAAGTTTAAGAGCTTTTCTATAAAAGGGAAATATATTCCTTTCTTATCAATGTCGAACGCAATCCATAATAAAATTGGTACAGCAAGAAGGTTTAGTTCTAATGATATTAAAGAGGTTTTTGAAAAAAATAATTTTAAATTAATTGGTATTGATTTTATGATGCCACCATTCGATTATTTCAAATTCGGGCGGAAGTTTTTTAAAAATATCACAGAAAGACTTGAGCGAAGCAGGTTAAAACACTTTAGTATGACAATAATTGCTGTAGTTAAAAAAAATAATTAAAATTTCTTGTTAATTCTCATTTTAATATAAAATGGTAAGTCATAAATAATATATCTTTCAAATAACCGAATTGGTTCTTGAACTAATCTCCAAAGCCATTCAAGTCCAATCCTTTGTAAAAACTTCGGACTTCTTTTTTTTACACCAGAATAAAAGTCTAAGGTAGCACCAATTCCAATATTAATTTTACTGTTAAATCTATTCATATTGTTATAGAGCCATTTCTCTTGTCTAGGGCAACCGAGCGCTGCAAAAACAATGTTTGGTTTAAACTTTTCTATTTCATTAATTATTTCTTCATTTTTTTGATGGTCTTCTTCAAATTTATATGGGGGAGATAAACAAAGTAAATTTTCAGAATTAAATTTTGTTTCATTTAAAATTCTATTTTTTGTTTTATCAGAAACTTCATTTGATCCTCCGACAATTGCAACACGCAAATTATTTAATTTTGCTAGTTCTAATATTATTGGAAATATATCGTTACCAGTGATTCTATCAATTTTTTTTTTATATTTTATCCAAATTAAACTTGTAATTCCAAATCCATCTGGCAAATTTAAAGTAGATTCACTGCAAATTTTTTTAAATCCAATATCTTTGTTGGCAATTCTTAAAAAGTCTAAATTAAAAGTAGTAATTATAGAAGGTTTCTTTGAAGTTTTTAAATAATTCTCTATAATGGTAAAAATATTCTTTAAGGTAGCAGAACTTAATATAATACCATTTAAATATAATAATTCCATAAAAGATAATTTTCTTTTCAATGCAAGATTGTTAAAAAATCAATATTTTATTAAACTTAATTTATTAATTAAACTGAATTAATATATGAAATTCGCAAAGATTTTTTTTCTATTTCTTTTAGTAACAACATTACTGAAAGCTCAGGTAAAAATTTTAGAAAAAGAATATTCTCAAAACTCAATCTCATA
>JBGSKB010000318.1:0-5979 GCA_041741395.1 Melioribacteraceae bacterium | reverse complement strand
CCTTTGGCGTGGTTTACCCGCCCCTTTGGCGTGGCTGGCTCGCCGTGGCGCGAATGACAAGTATTTTTTGTATTTTATTATCAATTATAATTTAATTTAAATAATGAAAAATTATCCAAAATTTTCTTTTAACATTTCAATATCTTCACGATTTGACTTTTTAAAGTCTTTACATCTGCTTGCCGGTAGGCTAGGTTTTTACTTCTCGACGTTTATGCGTTTTAACTTTTTTCTTTTTCAACTTTTTAATGTTTCAGTATCTAAATGTCTCAGCATTTTACAGTCTTCACGTTTATACATCTCAACGTTTAAACGTTTCCACGTTTCTGCATTTCTACGTTTTATTTTTCTTCTTTTCACCTTTCACCTTTTACTTTTCACAATTAGTCATGCTCAAGTACTAACAGAAGACATGAACAATCCGGTTTATAAGTTCATTGAAAAATTCGCTGTGAAAAAAATAATAGATGTTAATCAGTCGGTTAAACCGTATTCAAAGAACCAGATAGCGAAATGGCTGAAACAAATTCAGAATTCAGAATTCAGAATTCTGAATTTAGGATTTAGTAGAGTAGAGCAAGAGGAATTAGAATGGTATTTGGAAGAATATGATTTAGAAAGAGATACTTTAATAGATAAATTTGGTCAATTTACTTATAATGATAATCGTTTTAATTTTAGGGCTGTGCCGATTTTAGGATATGAAATTTCCGGTGTTGGTAATAAAGATGGTTTTTCAAAACATGTTGGTGCACATCTCGAAGGGAACTATGAAAATATCTCATTAATGTTTGAATATTTAGATACGGGTGAGTTTGGTGATAATGTTGATATTGCTAAAAATGTTACCCCCAAAACGGGTCACTTTATCAAAGGCGCACCAAACGGAATAGAATTCAGCGATGTAAAAGGACGAATTGGTTATGATTTCGGATACGGAAGTTTATCACTTAAAAAAGAATATGTTATTATTGGAAGCGGTCAATTCGGGCAGTTAATTCATTCTTCAAAAGCTGCTTCCTACCCTCATATTGAACTTAAGTTAAAACCAGCAGACTGGCTTGAGATTTACTACATGCACGGGTTTCTTAATTCTCAAGTTTTAGATTCAAATAACTTTTATTACTCTTATCAAAGTGAAATTGAGCCTAGATTAGTAGAATCATTTATTAGTAAATATATTGCTCTAAATTATATTACAATAATGCCAAATGACTGGCTTAAATTATCATTAGGTAATTCTCACATTTACAGCGGTGATATTCGGCCTGAGATGTTCATTCCCATAATGTATTACAAGGTTATGGATCACAACACTGGAAGAGGAAGTGTAAATGACGGTAACGGAATGATATTTTTTGATTTGAATTTTAATTACTTCAAAAATATTAATTTTTATTCTACATTTTTGATTGATGTTTTGGAGATACGTCCGTTATTAGAAGGCGATATTGATAAATCTTGGCTTGCATTTACATTTGGGTCAAAAATTATGGACATAGGTATAAGCAAATTAAATTTATTCTTCGAATATAGCAGATTAAACCCGTGGATTTATGATAATAAATACTCTACGACAACCTACAAGCATTTAAATTATGTAATGGGGCATTGGGTAGGAAATAATGCCGACATATTGAGTATTCAGATGGATTATAAATTTATTCGTTCTCTTCAGTTTTCATTAAAATTGGAGATGCTTAGAAAAGGTGGCGAAGAAGATAACTATTATGCCTACGAAGAAAGAATTGGACTTCCATTTTTATTTGGCGAAAGACGCAATGATTTTAGAATTGAATTTTTTGCAAATTATTCTCCTTTGCATAATGTTTATTTAAAAGGTAAATATATTTATTCTGAAATTGAAGATGAATTAGTTGGAAGAACACCTTCTTTTTTATTAGGGGCAAAAAATTCTTTTTGTCTTTCACTTTCGTATGGGTTACCTTAAATATTGGATATGATAAATTTCTTCAGCATAACTGAAGCCGGTCATTCTGACGAAAGAGTCTGTCGCGGAACATGAATAAATTAAGCTGTCATTCCGATTTGCGATTTTTGCAGGACCGGAATCTGAAAATATCGCGTAAATTTCAAACATTGAGATTCCGGCATTTACTCCTGCCTGATGGTAGGAAATCGTTCAGCTGGAATGATATACATTTTTAGTTCTGCAACACACTCGAAGGTCAGAATCTAAGATTACTTTCATTTGCATATTGTCATCAGCATGACATAATACTTTTCAAGTAATTTTAATATACCAGCCTTTAATCTTTTAGCGTTCTAAAAGAATTATCATCAAGTACCACTGGAAGAAATACTATTAAATTTGACGGTATATCTTTTGCAAATAGTGCAAGCCATAATGTGAACAGCCAAATAAAAAGAATGTATTTATTAAGCGAAGAAAGAAATCTCCACATTTTCCCTAAATAAAAAAGAAAAAAAAGACTCCCAATAATTCCCATTTCAACTTGAAATTCCAAAAAAATGTTATGAGGATATATAATCCAACTTAATAAATCATCATTATTATAGTTGTTAAAACCTCCAAATCCAACCCCCATTATTGGGTTATTATAAATAACTTCAATTGCTTTTTGATAAGCTTGAAATCTTGCATTCATTCCGCCGTCATTGGGTAATTTACCATAGAATATTTGTGCAGGTTCTGTATATCTTGCATTAAAGTATGATGATGTTGGGAAAAAGTAAATCATAATTATTGTTGAAAGAAATACTAACAAGAGGAATTTTATTTTAGTATAATTTAAGTGATTCATAATTTTTGCATAAATAATTATAATAAATGAAAATATAATTATTCCAATTGTTGCGGCACGCAGATTTGCATAGTAAATTTGAAATAACACTAAAAATAAAATTAGTGCTATATAAAATTGTCGTCTCTTAGTGTTTGAATATAAAAAAATAACCAGCAGTACTAAAAATAATAAAGATAACATTCTGCTGAATAATACATGGCTCCATCTTGTTAAATCAAAAACATATAACTTGCTCTGGTCGAAAGGTTGTATTAAAATGACAAGAATAAATGAGATAATTGTGAAAGGCAATAGAATTTTCATTATTTGTATTGCTTTGTTCTCATTTATATTCCGAATGAAATCCGTTAGCAGTATCAATATGGGAATGTTAAGGATTAAATTAAGAAGCTTCAAAATTCCATAACTGTAATTTGACGAATATATTGTTGTAATTGCGGCTATTAACGTAAGAAAGAAATAATATTTTAGATTTGAATAGTTTTTTAAGATATTTCTAAAATCAAATTTAAACTGACTTATAAAAAAAGTAACTACGATAATAATTACTTTTAAAATAAAAACTATTGGTGTAATATTTGATATATTTGAAATTGTAATTAATAGCAGCAAAAAAAGAATACAAAGTGTTTCTTTACAAGATTTCATTAAATACTAAAGTTTTACGTTAGAAATTTCGTTAAATTTATTTATAAAAGAAAATTAGAGGATTAATAATACCAAAAATGTTTTTTCGAATTTTTCTTATTTTATCTTTTTATACACTTTCTTATTTTTTAATAAATTATGTAAAATATAAAGGTTATTACTTTAATCAAGAATTAAAACAATTTTTCATTATATACATTACATCTACATTTTTAAGTTCATTTATTTTAGGCAAATTCGGTAAAGTATTTTCTAAGGAATTTGTCAACTCTTCAAAGACACTAATTAAAGCATTTGTTCTGAATATAGGTATAATTACATTTATTGTAAATTTTCAACAGGAACTTACAGAATCGCGTTTATTAATAATCGGATCATTAACGCTGGGTTTCTTATTTGAGTTTATTTATATAGTACTAAATTCAAAATTTGACCATAGGACAAAAGAAAAACAAGCATTTTCCTTTTCTGTTGTTTTTTTGGTAATAGAATTTATAATTCTAACTTGGATTACTTTTTATTCATTATTTAACTATGAATTCCCAGATTATTCTTCAAAACAAAAAATTTTATTTATTATTATTTTATATACAATTTGGTTTGTAAGCTCAAGTATTAGCAGGCATTCTGATATTTCAAAAGGAACAAATCTTTCAAGAATTATTTGGAATCATCTAAGTTCCTATATTCTTTTATTTTTAATAGTATCATCAATGCTGTTTCTTTTAGCACTTCCAATTGAAATTAAAAAAATTGTATTATACAATCTTGTAATATTTTCATTTTGGAGTTTTTTTGCGGTTATTTTATTTTATCTGTATAGATCAAAACCTAAAACTGATAGCATAAATTATAATATACTTAATTCAACTGAATTTCCCGAAGAAGTTGAATTTAAGGGAGAAATAAATCATTTTGAAGATAAACCATCCATTTTATCATCCCAAAGTGGTTTATTCTTAAAAGATCAATTAAAAAGTGTTTATTTAAAGAACTTTCCTAAAGAACATGAATTTGTTGAGAAAAATTTAGAATTAGAAAATTATAATATTTCTGAGTGTGTTATACTTCGATCCGCAGATATGTATAATATTGAAGTTATTCCGGATTCTTCGATAGTATTATATATGAATTTGCATGAATTGAATGATTTTAGATCACTTAATGAATATTTAATTAGAATCAATAAGAGCCTAAAAGAAAATGGTTACTTTGTTGGCAGATTTCAATCAAATCAATTAAAATATGAAATGTTTCATTTTAAGTATCCTTTTTATTTGGCAAACTTTTATTATTCTATGGATTTTTTGTGGAAGAGAGTATTTCCCAAACTGCCTATATTAAAAATTGCTTATGCAATAATATCAAAAGGAAGAAATAGAGCATTATCTATGGCAGAAGGTCTGGGAAGATTATACTACTGCGGCTTCAAAGTTAAGAATATTCAAATGATTAATAACCATTTATATTTTATCGCAAAAAAGGATAAAGAACCATCAGTTGATACTAGTCCGTCTTATGGTTTATTTTTTAAAATGCGGAGGGTAGGTCAATTTGGTAAGCCTATTTATGTATATAAACTGAGAAGTATGCATCCTTATTCGGAATATATTCAGAAATTCGTATATGATAATTTTAGCCTAAAGGAAGGAGGAAAATTTGAGAATGATTTTAGAATTACCTCTTGGGGACGATTAGCTAGAAAACTATGGATTGACGAACTACCAATGTTAATCAATTTAATTAAAGGGGAACTAAAGCTTGTAGGAATAAGACCACTTAGTTTTCATTATTTAAGTTTATATGATTCAAAATTTGTCGAATTTAGAAATCAATTTAAGCCTGGGTTAATTCCGCCATTTTATGCAGATATGCCAAAAAATTTGGATGAAATTCAGGAATCTGAACGTAAATACCTTGAAAACTATTCAGGGAATGGGTTTAAGACAGACTTTAAATATTTGTTAAAAGCATTCAATAACATAATCTTTAAAAACGCACGAAGTGCTTAATAGAAATCATTTTGCCTTTTTATTCAATTAAATAACGAAGTTTATATGATAAAAAAAACAATTTTCTTGGTTTTAATTTCACTTACTATAAATTTTTCACAAATCTCAAATGTAAAATTGGATGATAATGTTTATATATTCCTTTCAAGATTAAGCCAAAAGGGAATTATACAATATGAAGATTTGGTGAAACCGCTTTCAAGAAGATATATTGCCGAAAAATTAATTGACACCAGAGAAAAGTTTGACAAATTAACAAATCTACAGAAAGACGAATTAGAATTTTATGAAGCTGAGTTTGGGTATGAAATCAAAAAACAGAATTCAGTCCGTCAGCTTACGGATCTGAATTATGCTGAAAAAATAAGAGCAAATGGTAATGAACAAATTGCAAAAGATAATGCACAAATTACAAATAACAATAATCAAAAAACAAAGACGGAAGAAAAGCAAAGAGATTTGTTGGATAAAAGCTGGGAATTTGAAATTAGATCGAATGATGTTACATCTAATAATATTGAAACTGAAAA
>JBGSKB010000317.1:0-4067 GCA_041741395.1 Melioribacteraceae bacterium | reverse complement strand
GTGTTTGATTCAAGGGCTCGGTTACCAACAGCAACATTATTTACCCCAGTAGTATTATAACTCAGTGCTTGAGAACCAACAGCTGTATTTGAAGAGCCGCCAACATTATCGACTAGTGCGGCATAACCAATAGCGGTATTTGCACCACTGGTGTTAGATCTTAAAGCAGACCATCCCAATGCTGTATTCCAAGTTCCGCTTATATTTGCAGCAAGTGCTAAATTACCTACGGCAGTGTTTCCTTTATTTGGTCCTACTACATCATTACTACCAGATTGTGTTCCAATGAATAGACTAAAATCATCCTTAATTGCATCAGACAAATCATTTATTGAAGAAGCTCCACCGCCGCCAAGCGCCGAGCCATTAAATTTTAGTGTTCCACTTTCATTATAAAGTTTATAGGTTGTTGGAGATGGTGCTGAACCTGAGGGAATAGTAATTGAGCCAACTGATCCTTCGTCAGTAATTTTAATAAGTGAATTATTTGATTCATCTTTAAAGTTAATTTCATCACCGGTAGCTTGTATAGAATTTGGTTTTTCAATACCCGATTTCTCATCCGATTTTACGGCAGAATTTGTTACTTCTTGAGCATTTAAATTTGAAACGTAAAAAGAAAAAAGTAAAAAGTAGAAAGTTAAAGGGAGAAAAAAAGTTTTTGTTATATTTGATTTCATCGCAACCTCAGTTTTAATTCGATTGTAATTTATATCGGATAAAACATCTTTTCAATCACACATTTGGGTGGGTAAAGACAAAAATGGTAAATTTAAAATGATTTGCGAAACAGCTAAATTCTGTCATTATTACTTGGGCGAAAGTAGTATAATTAGAAATTGCGAATGTTCAATTTTCAGCAAATACAAAATTAATTGAATACCGGGTTAACAAATTATTTATTAACATTTGCAAATTTTATTGTGCTGATCAGTTTCTCAATATTTAAAATCCTCTTTTCCAATTCTAAATTTTACTATTTAGTAGGGAATTCTCGATTATCTTTTTTCTAATACGTCTATTCTATTTGTTAATTTTTCAATCAATGAATTTTGATTAATTATCATTTTTTGCTGCTCTTGCACTGCTTTAACTAAAGGAACAACAAATTCAGAGTAGCGCAAAGAATACATAGTTTCTTCATTTTCCGGTACTTCTACTCCGCTAAAATCAATTCCTAATTTATTTACTAATTGTTCAACTTCTTGGGCAATAAACCCAACTTGCCTTATTGCAGATTTTTTCTCTCTTGCTTCTCTCATGTATGTTTCTGATTCTATTTCTGATCCACTAAGTGTTGCTGCTAAACCATCTGTTCCTTTAATATCTTTACTTTCAAAATGTTTATTCTCTCCAAGTTTTTCTGCAACGGAATTATAATCCATATTATAGCTTACCGGTCTTAGACCCAAAATAAAATCTAATCCGGAAATATTTTCTTTTATGTTTTGTTTATAACGACCATCAGATAAATTAGACCAACCAGCATAACCGCCAATACTTGTAACAGAGCTGTTTCCTAATCTAACTTGGTTACTTGCTGTTGTTGATGCAAAATAACCTATTGCTGTTGTATTAGAAAGATTGGGGTCTGAAACGGAGGGACCAGCAGAATGACCAATACCGGTATTTTGGCTTCCAGTTGCATTATTATAAAGTGCTTGATATCCATTTGCCGTATTATTATTTCCGGTTGTGTTGGAATAAAGTGCAAATTTTCCATTTGCCGTATTATTATTTCCGGTTGTGTTGGAATAAAGTACTTGATATCCATTTGCAGTATTATTATCTCCGGTTGTGGAATAAAGTGCTTTATATCCATTTGCTGTATTCCAATACCCGGTTGTGTTGGAATAAAGTGCTTTAAATCCATTTGCCGTATTAGACTCTCCGATTGTGTTGGAATAAAGTGCTTGATATCCATTTGCTGTGTTGTAATCTCCTGATGTGTTATGATAAAGAGCCTGATTTCCATTTGCCGTATTATTATTTCCGGTTGTGTTGGAATAAAGAGCCTGATTTCCATTTGCAGTGTTAGATTCTCCATCAATATTAGAATAAAGTGTATAACTTCCGTTAGCGGTGTTATATGATCCGGTTGTATTTTGATAAAGTGCATAACTTCCATTAGCGAGGTTACCATTTCCTGTTGTGTTTTTATTAAGTGAATTTTTACCAATTGCAGTATTATAATTTGATGAACCATCATCAGCAATTCCGGACCCTGCTCCTATAAATAAGCTTGTGCCGTCATATATTGCATCATTCAAATCATTTAATGCAGATGATCCACCAGAACCAAGAGATGTTCCATTAAAATTTAGTATTCCGCCAACATTATAAAGTTTATTAGAAGTTGTTGAAGGTACAGAACCAGAAGGTAAAGTAATTGATCCGATCTTATTCCCTTCATCGGTAATTGTAATAATGGCATTACCAGTTTCATTCTTAATATTTATTTGATTACCAACAGCTTCAGTAGAATTTGGTTTTTCAACACCAGATTTCTCATCCGATTTTAAAGCAGAATTTGTTACTTCTTGAGCATAAGTAGGTGAAAAGTAAAAAGAGAAAAGTAAAACGCAGAAAGTTATAGGGAGAAAAAAAGTTTTTATTATAATTGATTTCATCGTAATCTCAGTTTAATTTAAGGGTAATTTATATAGGACAGAATATCTTTTCAATCACACATTTGGGTGGGAAAAGGCAAAAATGGTAAATTTAAAATAATTTGTGACACAGCTAAATTGTGTCATTGTTAATTGGCTGATAGTAGTATAATTAGAAATTGCGAATGTTCAATTTTTGGCAAATATAAAATTATTTATTAATCTTGCAGTTTTATTTGTGACTTATAACACTTAAAACAAATATTGATTTTTCTATATTCTTTTAGAATATTACAGTCTAAATAAGAGTATATAACTTATTATAAAAAATTAAATATTAAAATTTCTTTTTAGAATGAATTACTCCCACAAAATATTATTTGTGATTTTATTTCTTTCAATGCAAAATTTTGCACAAATTAAAATTCACAAATCAATTTCTACAGAAACTGGACTTGTACAAAGTCAAATTTCTGCACTAATGCAAGATAATAAAGGTTATATCTGGATTGGTACTTTTGATGGAATAAGTCGGTGGGATGGAAATGATTTCATGAATATTCAATCTCACAATGGATTACCCGCTTCACAAATTTTAGATATTACTCAAGATGAAAATGGCTCAATATATATTGCGGCTTACGGCGGTGGCGTGCTCACTTTTAATAATGGAAAATTAGATACGATCGATACGAAAGACGGACTTTTAACAAACGGTATTGTTCAAATTAAAAAATTGAGAAACGGTGAAATTCTTTTTGCCGGAGATGATGGAAATATTTCAAAATTATCTAAAGGTAAATTAACTAATTGGAGTAAGCTTCTTAATTTTCCCAAAAATGATGTTTACGGAATCTATGAATCACCAAACGGTAAATTATATTTTGCAACTGAAAGAGGATTAGTAATTGTTGAAAATAATTCTCTTTCAATTTTAACAACAAAAGATGGACTTTTAACAGATTGGCTTTGGAGCGTTAATGGTGATGAAAGCGGAACAATTTTTATTGGAACGAACAGAGGTTTAAATAAGCTTGTTAATGGAAAAGTTTCAGCAGTTGAGTTTAACGGAAATGTTTTTAGAAATGCTGTTTTTAAAATTCATATTTCGGTTGATGGAAAAACTTACTTTGCAACAAATGCGGGAATTTTAGTAAAAAATAATAATAATTACGAATTACTAACAACCGAAAATGGTCTTGCTTCAAATGATAATTGGACGATATTAGAAGATAATAACGGATTAATGTATTTCGGAAGTAATGGAAAAGGTGTTAGTATTTATGATCCAAAAGAAAAAATTATAAATTTTAAAACCATTACAAAATTAGTAGAAGAAAAAGTTCTTTCAATTCAGCAAGGAAATAATGGAAATTATTACTTCGGAACAAGATCAGGCTTGGTCGAATTAAATAATGATAAGTATAAAATTTACAGAACTTATGAAGATGAACGAAG
>JBGSKB010000316.1:0-2789 GCA_041741395.1 Melioribacteraceae bacterium | reverse complement strand
ATTAAATTTAGTACAAATACTTTCTGGTGATTAATTTCAGCAATTCCTTCTACAGCAACTTTTCCCGGAAGAGCTGACATTACGGGTCCACGAGCTGATCTGCTTAATCCGGAAACATTTTGGAATGCTTCTCTATAAATTTCAAAAACTTTTGCAATTGGAATTTCAAAATATTTTTTTGCTCCCGTATTTCTTTCAACAAACATATAATATGGAATTAAACCCAAATTAACTTGTTCTTGCCACATTCTACTCCAAACTTCCGAAGTATCATTAATATATTTTATTACCGGTGATTGTGTTCTAATTTTTACACCAACATTTCTCAATCTGCTTATAGCCATTTTAACTGCTTCTGTTTGAAGTTCAGTATAATGACTAAAATGAGCCATAATTGCTAAATGTTTGCCAGAATTAATAACTCTATAAAATAAATTTAAAATCTCATCGGAATCTTTATCACTAAAATATCGATAAGGCCAATATGCGAGTGATTTTGTTCCAATTCTAATATTTTTAATATGATCAAATTCCGGATTAAGAAAAGGTTCTATATAAGTTTTGAGTTTTGTAACCGACATAACCATCGGATCGCCGCCAGTAAATAAAATATCTGTAATTTCTTTATGAGATTTTATATATTCTTGAAATCTTTTTGATTCATCGGTTGCAAATTTTAGATCATTAATTCCAACAAACTGAGCCCAACGAAAACAAAATGTACAGTAAGCATGACAAGTTTGCCCTCCGGTTGGAAAAATTAAAACGGTTTCTTTGTATTTATGCTGAATTCCTTTAACCGGTTCATCATCCATAAAAGGAATATTTGCAGTTAATTGCCCAGCCGGATGAGGGTTTAATTGTTTTCTGATTTTATCTGCAACAATTTTAATTTCAGTTTGAGTGAATTCTTTTTTTATTGCATCTGCCATAAGATTAAATTGATTAGAACTTAACATTTCTTTTTGCATAAATGTTAGTTGAAAAATTGGATCGTTGGGAACGTTTGACCAATCAATTAATTCTTCAAGCACATAATTGTTTACTCTAAATGGAAGAACATTTGCAACAACATTAATATTAAAGAGTTCCTCTTTAGACAAAACATTTAATTGCTTAATATTTTTAAGATCTTTAAGTTGATAAATTTTCAACTTTCGTACGTTGTTCATGATGTCCCTCCTTTTAATTGAAAAAAAACAAGATAGACTCTCAAGACAAGTATTCTAGATATGATTACTTGTATAACAGAATAAAAACTAAATTTGTATTACGAAATAAATGGAAATAGCTTTAGATATATTTTACAAGATAAGAAATATGGAAAGCGGCAATGCCGCTTTATTATTTAATAGTGGAAACTTTACTAATATCGTCTATTTTTACAAAATTTTCTTGAAATTTATAACTTCCTTTATCAGATTTCAAAGTTCTTACAACTTTAACATTTATATCAACTTTTTTACCGGTGTTTTTTGCTTTATCAGCAAATGTTTGCTTTTTAGCCATTGTTAAATTCTCCCTTATTTTACTTTTAAAATTACTAAAAAAAAGCTAAAAATGAAATGCTATAACTATTTACAATTTTTATCCTTCGGTTAATAATAAATCTACCAAAATATGTCCGCTTTCTTCCAAATAAGGATCTTCAACTTTTAAACTTTTTTTAGTTACTTCTTTTTTATCAATTATTTCAATTTTATTTGATTTCTCTCGTTCTTCTTCTCTTTGTTTACGTTTTAGTTCTCTTTCATCCCGCTCTTTTTTTCTAATTTCTTCATTAAGTGAAAATTCAACTTTATCCTTATTATCTTTGTATTCTTCAATATCTTCAATTATGTAATTAAATTCCGGTTCTTTTAAAATTCTTTTACTGTGTTTTTTAATTAACATTGGTAGAATTCCGGTAAAATCTCCATACTTTTTAAATTGACTTGTTTGAATTTGGTCCCATTTTAATGCGCTTGGCATTGAGCTTTCTCCATATTCACTTGGATCTAGTGCCGTTGGAAATTGTACATCAGGAACAACACCTAAATTTTGTGTGCTGCTTCCATTAATTCTATAATATTTTGCAATTGTTAATTTTAGTTGTCCGCTTTGATCCCCAGCCGAAGGAACAAATCTTTCTAAGCCAATTAGATTTTGAACAGTTCCTTTTCCATACGATTGTTCGCCTAAAATAATTCCTCTTCCATAATCTTGAATTGCACCGGAAAAAATTTCAGAGGCAGATGCACTATATCGATTTATAACAACTCCAAGTGGTCCATCATAAATTATTGATGGATCAGGATCTTGCTCTAATGTAATACTTCCATTTGATTGCCTTACTTGAACCACCGGGCCATCTTTAATAAATAATCCCGTTAATTCTACGGCTTCATCAAGCGCACCGCCGCCGTTATTTCTTAAATCTACAATTATTCCGTCAACATTTTCTTTTTTTAATTCGCTAATAATTTTTTTAACATCTTTTGTTGTACTTCTAAAATCTGGATCGCCAGTTCTTTTTGCATCAAAATCTACATAAAAACTTGGAATTTCAATTACTCCTAATTTGTAATCAATATTATTTTCATTTATAGAAATTATTTTCTTTTGCGCAGCTTGTTCTTCTAATTTTACTTTGTCTCTAATTATTGAAATTGTATCCGGTTTAGAATCAATTCCGTTTTTCGCTCGTAAAACCGACAAACGAACTTTTGTACCTTTATCTCCGCGAATTAAATCCACAACATCATCAATTCTCCAGCCGATTACATCAACAATTTCTTCATCATTTTGTC
>JBGSKB010000315.1:0-1619 GCA_041741395.1 Melioribacteraceae bacterium | reverse complement strand
ATATCGGATTTTTCCGCGGTTATGATAAAGAAGGTTTAGTTTGCGGATTTGTTGATAACCAATCCGGACTTGGAGAAATTATTGTTTCAAAAAATTTGCAAAATAAAATTTCACTTTACACGGAATCTGTTTTTGCGCCCGGTACAATTTTAAAATCCGGACAAGAAATTTCTTCAAATCGATTTATGATAAATATCGCAAACAATCCTTATTCTGTTTTAGAAGATTTTTCAAAAATTATGGGAATTTTAAATTCTGATAGAACTAATTCAATTGTAAATGGCTGGTGCAATTGGTTCTATACATACGAACACGTTACAGAAGATGAAATTGTGCGTAATGCAGAATTTGTTTCAAAACATTTAAAGCAATATGGTTTAGAATATATTCAAATTGATGAAGGATATCAGCGTTTTCATGGTGATTGGGAAGGTAATGCAAAATTTCCCCACGGAATGAAATGGCTTGCAAATAAAATTAAATCTTATGGATTAAAACCCGGTTTATGGATTGCACCATATTTGGTTTCAGAACCGGTAGAAATTTTTCAAAAAAATCCCGATTGGTTTTTGAAAGACGAAAATGAAAATTTTTTACGCGTTGGTCCTTGGCCAAGTTTAGATACTGATTGGGCAAAAAATGAAAATCCAAAACGTTACTGTTTAGATATTACTCATCCTCAAGCCACAAAGTGGTTTTACGATTTATTTGATACCGCTTCAAATGTTTGGGGATACGAAATGTTCAAAATTGATTTTGTTGCGTGGTCAATTTTTTCCGCTCATCATTTTTATGATTTATCTTCTACTCCAGCTAAAGTTTACAGAAATGGTTTTGAAATTGTACGTAATGCAATTGGTAAAGAAAAACATATAAATGATTGCGGTCCGGGACCAGTTTCTGTTGGGTTAATAGATAGTATGCGAATTGAGCTTGATCAAAATTATGGTTACTCAAAAGCTGCTTGGCAGCAATATTTTTTGGATTCATCAAGCAGTGCACCGGCTGCTGCAAAGCGATATTATTTTCATAAAAATACTTGGGTTAATGATGCTGACCATGTTTGTATTAATCATTTGTCGATTCCACAAGCACAAGCTGCTGCAACAATTATTGGATTAAGCGGCGGAAATATTATTTCCGGTGATCGTCTTTCTGATATGGATTTTTCACGTTTGGAAATTTTAAAAAAAATTCTTCCGCAATTTGGTGAAGCTGCAAAACCAGTAGATTTATTTGACTCGGATAAACCAAATATTTTTTTCACTAAAATAAAAAAATCATTTGCTGAATGGAGCATTTTAGGATTATTTAATCCAAGTGAAAGTGAAATTGAAAAAGAAATTCATTTAGAAAGAATGTGGTTAAATCCGCAAAAAGAATACTTAGCTTATGATTTTTGGATGGAAAAATTTTTTGGTGAAATTTCAAATTCATTAAAAATTAAATTACTTCCTCAAAGTGTAACTTTATTATCTCTGCATGAAAAAACCGGAAATCCCCAATTCATTTCTACTGATCGTCATATTTTGCAAGGCGCTCACGAAATTGAAAATGTTGAATGGGATTCTGATAAAAATACAATTACGGGAACTTCAATTGGAATCTTAAATTCTTCA
>JBGSKB010000314.1:0-1660 GCA_041741395.1 Melioribacteraceae bacterium | reverse complement strand
GTTTTATTCCGAATGAATTAGATGGAACTTAATACAAAACTTTGAACCACTAACGTGGTTCCTTTCTTACTCTTCACATTATATTCTACAAACATTTGACCGCTCCGCGGTCTTTTTAGGAACTCCAGCGGAGTTCAATGTTCGTAGATACTTTATAAAAGTAAGAAAGCGAAACCACAGCTTGCCCCGATACGAATTTAATCGTGGTCAGTGGTTCATTGTTGAAAAGCTGCTTCTTATTAATTTAACAACCGTTTTACTATGAGTACATTTGCGAAATAACTTCATACACACTTATTAGGAATTTACAAAAGATTTCTCACAATAAACTTTTTATAACTTTCCTGATATCTTTCAGAAATGACAAAATTTTATTTCGTTGAAACTTTTATATTAAATGTTGCAAATAGGGATTCAATTGTACGTCAAAAAGATATAAATTATTTATTTTCAAAATCTCACCAACATTTTCTCTTTTTATTTGTAGTTGTGGTAGAGGCAAAAACAAAATAATTTTATCCACATAACAAAAAGGGGAAAACATGAAAAATCCAGGCGACACAAATAGCAAAACTAAAATGATGACCATTTTAGCCGGCGTAATAATTTTAGCAATTGCAGCGCTATTTTTTGCAGTTGATAAAGAAAGTCCCACCGAAAATATTGTTGGCACAATTGGCGGAGTTGAACAAGTTGATGAGTTTGAAAAATCAGATAAATCCGCAGAAACGTTAGCTTCAACTAAATTGGATAAAGAGAAGTATGAGCAAATTGAAGAAAACTTAATTAAAGGAATGAAGTCCGATAATAAAGGATTACAATTTAGCAGCGCTTATTTCTTAGGTGAAATGCAATCTACCAAAGCTACAAATCTACTTTTAGAAATGTTGAAAGATGGCGATACGGAAGAAGAAAGAATTATTGCAGCGCTTTCACTTTCTAAAATAAAAACTGAGCGCGGTTTATATGCAGTAAAGCAAAGAGTTAAATTTGATGACAGCGAAAGAGTGCAAAGACTTTGTGAAATTTTTTACAACAATCACATTGCTGATCAAATAAATAATAGTGAAACGGTTGAACCGGACTATTTAGTTAAAATGGATTTAACCTACGATGGAGTTAAGTTATCTGAATTTGCGGGGAAATAGATAATTTTTAAGAACGGTGATTTGATCTGAGAAGTATTTAGAATGAATTGCCGTTCTTCTCCCTTTTATTTGAAATAAATTTTGTTTTGATATTTAACAATCTAACTTTACACAAAAGTGTCATTCTGATTCCTATGCAGTTTATCGGAAGAAGAATCTCAGAAATTGAGCACTATTAAAAATTAAGATATTTCACTTCGTTCAATATGATAAAAATTAAATTTTGAATAGTGGGAGTTAGTAATTTGTTAATAAAAAAAAATAAAGGATTTTAATGCTTCACTAATTTGTTAAATAATTTTTTACTAACTTGATAAAAATATTGAAATTATAATTCACAGTATTAAAATCATTTTTTTATGAGAAACACAATTGTTCGATGTAAAAATTAAAAATAGTAATGAAGTTTTTATCAGCGGAAGATTAAACGCCACAATTGCTATTAAACTTGCTGAAGTGCTTGATTCTATTGATGATAACTGTACAATTGATTTTAGCGAACTCGAATATAT
>JBGSKB010000313.1:0-5113 GCA_041741395.1 Melioribacteraceae bacterium | reverse complement strand
GAATATCCATTAAATTTACTCGTAAACGTTTCTTGAAATCCAAAACCTAATCTTGTTGTAAAATTATCAGAAATTTTATAAGCCATACCGATTGATTGCATTAAATAACCGGGGTCAAAAAATGAAGCTGTTTGAATTGGCGAATCACCGCTATAATCATAACCATTTGCAATTACTGTTCTAAATGTATTTGCAAAATATGGCTCAGCAAACCAGCCGGCGTTGTATGTTAAAAGATCTTCTAAAAATATTTCATTATCTGTTGTTTTATAATCATCAGAACCTAATTTTGTTTTACCAAAGGCTAATTTTAGTTTGTTTGTGAAAGACCAAGGTTTGTCAAAATAATCCAATCCAAAGTTTCCATAAAGACTGAATGCTAAAGCATCTTCACCGCCTTGAGTCCAATTATCCAATGAAATTTGGCTTAAATTTATTCCAGCTACCCCAAGTGGCAACCATGTTTTTTGTGCAACACTATCTTTTTTTGCATCTTCAGCAAAAAGAGAAATTGCAAAAAATATTGTTAATAAAATAAGGTTTCTCATTTTTTTCTCTCCATAAATTGTGATTAGTAAATCCCCCTATTTGTGATTTAAATCACGAAAATATATATAACAATCAAGATTATTCCAAATATTTACATTTAAACAAATTTTATTTCTTGAATATCACTTAAAGTTTCACTTCCCAAAGGAAGCCAAATGAAATTAAACAATTTTACAGAAATGTTTGGTTTTTTTGGTCGAATTTTTACTGTTTCAAGTTGTTCAATCGATAAATCAAATTTATCTTGGAGGATATTTAATTCATCTTGCAGCTTATCTTGCAATTCTACCATTTGCTGATTTAGAATTTCTAATTCATCTTGAGCGCGTGAAATGTCTCCGGATTCTTTCATTGCTTTGCCTGCGGATTTCATTGCAGTTCCGGCTTTGCTAATTGTTGAAGTGCTTACTGCCTTTTTACCAAAAAGTGCGCCTAAAATTGTTGAGCCAATTGAAATTGCGGTTTGAAGTTTTACTTGAGAAGATTGTGATTTTTCTCTGTCAATTTTTTCTTGCGCTCGTCTAATTCGGCTATCCAAAGTTTGAATTCTTCTTTCGTATCTTTCCTTAATAATTGCAATTTCAGAATCTTGCAGCTCTCTTGTAGTTTGAGTTAATCTAATTTTAAAATCTCTTATGTCTTCTATAGGCATAGAAGTTTGCTTCAAATTTGGGCTGTGATAAACTTCTATTGAATATTCATTAACTAAGTAATCTTCAAAAAATTTCTGCCAAGTTGAATAGTTTTTTTCATTTTTCGCCGGATTTGGAAGTTCAGAAAAAGGAAATGTTTGGTTAGGATTTTTTAATAAATATTTTTCATCAATTTTAACTTCATGAGATTCATTCCATTTTACAGAAATAACTTCATTGGTTATTGGAACGATGAAGTTTGCAGATTTCTGAAAATCGATACTTTTAGTTTTGTCAATAAAACTAATATCTGCTTGAACAAATATATAAGGATGATTAATTGTATTTGGAATTTCTGTTATGGGAATTGATCTATCCAAATAAAGAGGTTTTATTTCTTTTGGTAAAGGATTCACAGTTAATTGTGTTTGTATTGAATTTTCATCTAAAATATTGTGTGAAGTTTCAGAAACATTTAATTTGTGCAAATCTTTAATTTGATTTCTTGTAAGCGGACCTCTTAAATAAGACATAGCCCATCTTGTACTAAAAACAACCGGATGTGGCTCGTGCACATTGTGTAAAAGGAAAATTCTATTATCTAAATTTGATAAAAGTTTATCAATTTCATTTCTATCAAATTTACCGCCGCCTTCTAAAGTTGCACCTTCTAATCCATCTAAAACTCGCATTCTATCTCTTTCGGTTTGAAGTCTTCCAATAAACCAAGTTCCGGCATTTGATAAACTTTTGTAATCTAAATCGACTGGGTTTTGCGTTGCCAAAACTATTCCAACGCCAAAAGCGCGCGCTTGTTTTAGTAAAGTTAAAAATGGTTTTTTCGTCGGTGGATTTGCAACCGGAGGCAGATAACCAAAAATTTCATCAACGTAAAGCAAAGCACGTAAACTTGTTGTTCCAGATTGTGTACGAACCCAGCCAATAAGCTGATTTAAAAGTAAAGAAGTAAAAAACATACGTTCTGAATCTGAAAGATGAGCTGTATAAAAAATTGAAGTTTTTGGTTTTCCGGTTTTATTGTAGAGTAATTTATCGATATCAAGTGGTTCGCCGGAAAGCCAAGTTTGAAATCCCGGGGCAGATAAAATATTATTTAACTGCATAGCTAAATCAAATCTGTCCTTTTCAGGATAGAAAGATTCAATATCAAAAACACCAATTTTTGTAAATGGAGGAGTTTGAACATTTTGAATAATTGTTGGTAAATCTAAATCTTTTTTACTTGTCCAATGAAATTGAATAATATTTGAAAGTAAAATATGTTCCTTACTTTTTAAAGGATCTGCGTCGATTCCTAAAAGACCTAATAAACTTGCAGTAGTTGCAGCAATTTTATCACCAAAAATATCTCCGTCTTCTAAAATTTCATCACTTGGAGCTTTAAAAGAATCTAATATTGAAACTGGCATTCCGGCAGTGCTTCCCGGAGTGTAGATTACAAAATCAGAAGTTTCACGAAGCATTTTAATTCTATTTCCATCTTGTCCCCATTGCTGCAAACCGTTTTTCCAAAGCTGAGCTTGGGATTCGGCAAATTCTTCGGCACTAATTCCTTTTCTATCTGCATCGGATTTATTTATCCAAGGAAGAAAATCTTTACCTTCCAAATTCGGAAAAGTCAAAAGTAAATTGGTAATATCGCCTTTTGGATCAATAACTAAAGCTGGAATATGATCAATAGCAGCTTCTTCAAGTAAAGAAATACACAAACCGGTTTTTCCGCTTCCGGTCATTCCAACACAAACAGCATGAGTTGTTAAATCTTTGGAATCATAAAGAACCAAGTCATCTTTTAATGTTTTTGTTGTGTGATCAAAAATTTTTCCTAAATAAAATGCTCCAAGTTTTTCAAAATCAGCCATTTTCTACTCACTAATTAATTTTTATAAAAATAAAAGCTAATATTAATAATAAAACTATAATCAATTTATAAAATTTTATAAAATAAAATTTTTGTAAATATAGATTAAAATCACAATTTTATTATAAATGTTTTTAAAGTTTAAGCAATTTTAATTTTATAAGAATAAGTAGCAATAACAAAATTATTTTTGTGCATTTTTAGAAAACGGTAATTCTTAAAAAATTGTTATAAGTTTTTAAGATAATGAAATAATATAATTTATCTTCTTATTTAGATTTCATTATTTTTGAACAAACAATAAATTTTTGGTATAAAATGAAACTCAAACCTATTTACTTTTATTTAATCATATTTTTACTTGCTGTAATTGGAATAGTATATTTTTCTACAAAAGAAAATTCTGTTGAAGAAGAAATTTTAACTGAACAGAAAATGCCTCAAGATGATATTCACTCGCAATTTAATAATTCACAGCAACCTTCCGGTGGGAATGTAACTTCTGAATTTAAAAGCAGACTTAACTCTCTTGAAGAATATGTAAATAAAAATCCAAATGATACTGCAAAGGTAAAAGAATATGCCGATCTGCTTTATGCCGCGCACAATCCTAAGAAATCAATTGAACTTTACAAAACAGTTTTAGAAAAAGACCCAAAAAGAATTGATATTTTAATGAGCTTAGCAATTCTTGTTTTTAATGAAAATAATTTTGATGAAGCAGAAAAGTATGTTAATAGAATTTTGGAAATAAATCCTAATAATGTTGAAGCAATATACAATAGTGGAGTTATGGAAGCCCGAAAAGGCAATACACAATTGGCAAAAGAAAAATGGACAAGAATTGTTAATAAATTTCCAAATAGCAAATTAGCACAAACTGCAAAAGCATCTCTTGAAAAGTTAGAAAATAAAAACAAAAACTAAACGGAGGTTAAATGAGGAAGATGAAAAGTTAAAATTGAAATGGAAAAATTATATAAAAGATGCAATCTGACGAAATGATCGCATCTTTATTAAATTAAATTTTGCAACTTGTAATTTTGAAATCTTGTAATCTATTATTTACGAAAAATATTAAAACCTTTTTTATTTACTCTGCATTTATAAATTGAATTTGTTTCATCTTCGGTAATGTAAAAAGTCATTAAATCATTTCCGGCAAATTCAACATTGCTTGGTTTTGAACCGGGAGTTTTAACTTTTTTCAAAATTTCACCTTTCGGAGAAAAAACATAAATATTTCCCCCGCCAAAATGTGCGACATATAAATTTCCATCTTCATCAAAATTAAATCCGTCTGGGTCTCCACCGGGTATTTCAGCAAAAACTTTTTCATCGGTTAGTGTTCCATCAGAATTAATTTCAAAACTTAAAATTCTTGATTTTGCAGATTCTGATAAATATAATCTTCCGGTTTTAGGAGAAATTCCAATTCCGTTTGGGAACGCAATTTTATCTTTTATCAATTTTAGAGTTTTTGTAGAAAAATTATAATAGAAAACTCGTCCATCATAAATTTCTGGTCCCCAAGTATTTGGTTCAGAGAAAAACAAATTTCCATTTTTATCAAGAGTTAAATCATTTGGTTTGTTGAATCTTATTCCGTTATATCCATTTAGAAGAATTTTGGTTTTTCCGTTTTTACTAATTTTTAGAATTGCACCTTTGCCAAAATCAGTTGCAATTAAAGAACCATCCGGCAAGGCTAATAATCCATTTGTTTTTTGAAATGTTGAATCAGATGCTAAAAGAAAAGTATCAATCTTTGTTTCTGATATTCTTGTTATCCAATTTCCATTGCAATTTGAAGAATATAAAATTCCATTATGATTGTAAGTTATTCCTTCCGGAAATTGTTGGTTTGCAACAACTAATTCCCATTCAGAAAATTCAATATTTTCCGGATTGCCGGCTATAAATAAAAATGTAAAAAGTATTAAAAATGGAATAATGTTTTTCATCAAAAAAAACTTTAATATTTTTTTTAAAATTGTTTTTAAAATCAAAAATTCAATTTCCCGAAAAAGAAAAATAATTAATTATTTTT
>JBGSKB010000312.1:0-3565 GCA_041741395.1 Melioribacteraceae bacterium | reverse complement strand
CGGAGTTCTAATTTCATGTGAAATTTGTGCAAGAAAATCTGATTTTAATCTGGCAGCTTCTTCAGCTTCTTTTCGTGCAGCAATTAATTCATCTTCATAATTCTTTCTTTCAATTACCCGCGCTATTTGATCAGCAACAAGTTCTAAAACTTCTTTATCTTTTTTTGTATATAAATTTCCAGTATAATCTTTTATTATAATTGAGCCAATTATTTCATTCCGGATTTTTAATGGAATTCCTAAAATTGTATTTGGTTTTGCAATGTATTCAAACAACTGAGAATTGGTAACTAGTAGTTCAATATCTTTTTCATTTAAAATATAAGATGAACCGGTTTTTTGAATAAATTTAAACTCTTCTTCTAAATTATGCTTTTCATCAAATTCAATTTCACTTAATAAAAAAGGAAATTCCAACTGATTATTTCTTGAATTATGCAAACAAACAGCAAAATTTTTAATTGGCATTAATTGAGTTAAGTATTTGTAAATAGAATCGTAAAGATTTTTATCAAGCTCTGATTTGCTTATTAGATTTGAAATTTGAAGAAGAACTGATTGTACTAACTCATTTTTTAATCTATTTGTAACATCTATAGCAGTTGTAATTCTTAATTTATTTCCATCCTCATCATTAACACGCAAATTTGTTGTTTGAATATAAAAATATGTTCCGTTTTTATGTTTTACTTTTTCTTCAGCTTTAAGAATATTTGTACCATTAAAAATTTTTAGGTGATTTTCTCTTGCAACTGTTTGTGAATCTTCAGAAAGCAAATTGAGATATTGAATTCCAACTAATTCAGATTTTTCATAACCGAATAATTCAGCGAAATGTTTATTTATTTCCACAATATTTCCATCAAAATCTGCAATACAAATTGCAGTTTGCGCTTCGTTAAAAACTGACTTAAAAAAATCTATATATCTTTCCTTAAAGTTTTCTTCCAATTCCTTTCCAATCGCAATATTTTCTGAATTCATTAGCTTTTTGAAGTAAAATATATGTTGATGTATTATCGGTAGTATTTGTCAGATTTTGAGTTGCATCACACAATAATTCTTTAAATTGAACATCTCTTTACTTATTTTAAAATATAATTACACAAAGGAAGTTGTTTTGTTATTAATAGAAATTTTACCAGATAAATGCGATTTTTGCGGATGCTGCGTAGGAGTTTGTCCGGAAGATGCAATTGAATTAAAGGAAGCAGAAATTAAAATTATTGAAGAACTTTGTACAAATTGCTCAAAATGTGTTTGGAGTTGCCCAATAGAAGTTCTAAAATTTAACCGAAACGGAATTGAGACTTCTGAAATATGAAAAATGAATATGATATAATTGTTGTTGGTGCCGGACCAGCTGGATCAATGGCGGCAAAATTTACATCTGAAAATGGTGTTTCTGTTTTAATGCTGGAAAAAGATAGAGATGTTGGTTATCCGGTTAGATGCGGAGAAGCAGTAAGTTTAGCCGGAA
Organism: Melioribacteraceae bacterium; assembly: GCA_041741395.1. GTDB lineage: Bacteria > Bacteroidota > Ignavibacteria > Ignavibacteriales > Melioribacteraceae. The sequence continues at coordinate 2,085 of JBGSKB010000312.1, read as the reverse complement.
TTGAAGAATTTGTAAAACCAGATCCTAAATGGATTTCTGCAGAAATAACAAAATTTAGTTTTATTTCTCCGGATAAAACGGAAGTAATAATTCCATTTGAAGGGAAAGGTGTGATATTAGAAAGAAAAATTTTTGATTATGAACTTGCAAATTTGGCTTCACAAAAAGGAACAGAAATTTTAACACGAGCTTATGTTAACGGATTAATAATTGAGGATAATGAAGTTTGCGGAGTGAAATACGAATTTAGAGGAAAACAGCATCAAATTAAAGCAAAAATTGTAATTGGTGCAGATGGAGTTGAATCAAGAGTTGGCAGATGGGGCGGATTAAAAACACACTCAGATTTTAGAGATATGGAAAGCGGAGTTCAAATAACTGCTTCAAATATTAATGTTGATCAAAATACTTGCTATTTTTATTGGGGAAGTGAATATGCGCCGCAAGGATATTTATGGATTTTTCCTAAAGGAAATGGTTTGGCAAATATAGGTTTAGCAATTACCGGTGATATTGGAAAAAAAAGATCAGCTTTATCTTTTCTTAATGAATTTATGAAAAATTATTTTCCAAATGCTTCTGTTTTATCATCGGTTGCCGGTGGAATTCCATTTACACCAACTTTGGAAAAAATTGTAAACCCCGGAATTATGTTAGTTGGGGATGCGGCACGACAAATAAATCCACTTTCCGGAGGTGGAATTGTAAGCGGAATGATTGGCGGGAGCATTGCAGGAAAAGTTGCTTCGGAAGCAATTATTAAAAATGATTTAAATATTATTTACAACTATGAAAAACTCTGGCATGAAAGACTTGGTAAAAGACATGAAATGTTTAACAGAATTAAAAATGGAATTTACAAATTCAGTGATGAAAAATATAATCAAATTGCGCATTCTTTAGTCGGTTTGCCCGATGAAAAAAGATCTTTGGGAAATGTTGCAAAAAGAGCTGTAATTAATAATCCTTCTTTGTTGATTGATGTTGCAAAAGTTTTTTTTAAGTGAAAAGTTTGCCCATCAATCTTTTTGGCAGGTCAAAGGTGAAAAGTGAAAGAAGTAAAAAATAATTATTAATATAAAATTCAGTTGATAAATTTCTTTAAAAGTCTCGTATTTAAATTCTTATATCTCAAATCTATTTTAACAACATAACTTTTTTTGTTTCAAAATAATTATTTGCAGAAATTGAAAATAAATAAATTCCGCTTGTTAGTTTATTTGCATTCCATTCAAAATTATATTCGCCTTGCGGATGATCCTTATTAATAATTTCTTCAATTAATTCACCCAGTAAATTATAAATTCTGATTTTCACATTTGATGAATGAGAAAGTTTATATTTAATGTTTGTAGATATATTAAAAGGATTTGGATAAACTCCAAACTCATTTTCAATTTTATTATCAGAATTATTTTCAATATCAGTTATAGTTGAAGGTCCGTAAACTGAAATATTGATTAATTCTGGTGAACCGGATTTATAAATTTTTAATGAATGTTTGCCCGCATTTAAATTTTCATTTATTATAAAAGTTTGAGGACGTTTTTGTAATTCATTCCCCAAAAGAATTTTTTGATTTGTTAAATCTATTTCTTTATCATCAATAGTAATATTAATATCATCACTTGAATTCATATCAAATGAAAGAAGGAAAGTAACATCAGAATTTTCTGAAATATTTAAATCAATATTTTTAAAAAATCCGTCTTCTCCATTTGCTATTTGCATAAAATTATTATTATAAATTAACTTTCCATTTGGAGAATTTATTATAATTATATCGCTTACAAATGGTGTTTCATCAGTATAAATTTTTAATGTATGATTTCCGGAAGATAAATTTACTGGAATAGAAATCGCAGAACTATTTCCATTTAGAAAATTTCCATTTATTGAATTTTGATTGTTCCAGCCATAATCAATATCATCAATAACAATTTTTAAATCATCATCAATCTCAAATTCGGAATAATTTTCTGCATTACCGGTTATATAAATTAAAGCTTCACTTTGATTACCAATTGTAAAATTATATTCTTTCCATAACGTTTCTTTTTCACCACTTGGGAAAGTATTTGGACT
>JBGSKB010000311.1:0-2945 GCA_041741395.1 Melioribacteraceae bacterium | reverse complement strand
TTTAATCCCAATTTTAATTGGTTTGGTTTGGTACACAATTAAGAATCAAAACCGATTATTGGATAAATTTGCTAATACAAAATTGCACAAAATTCTTTTCCCTCTTAGAAGTAAATTCAAAATTATTTTGAAAAACGGATTGATAATTTTATCAATTATATTTTTAATATTAGCATTGGCTAATCCGCAAATTGGATCTAAAATTGAAGAAGTTAAGCAAGTTGGAATTGATGTTTATATTCTTTTAGATGTTTCGCTAAGTATGAAAGCAGAAGACATAAAACCAAGCAGATTGGAAAAAGCAAAACATGATATTGCAAAATTAATTCAAAAATTAAAAGGCGATAGAATTGGTTTAATTGTGTTTTCCGGAAAAGCTTTTATTCAATTTCCATTAACTACAGATTATGCCGCAGCAAATTTATTTCTTGCTGCTGTTAGTGTAAATTCTGTTCCGCAGCCTGGAACTGCAATTGGACCAGCAATTAGACTTGCATTAAATTCTTTTAAAAAAGATGAAGAAACTCAAAAAGCAATTGTCGTAATTACTGATGGCGAAGATCATGAAGGTGAATTAGAAACGCCGATTGAGGAAGCAAATAATTCTAATATTAAAATTTACGCAATAGGATTGGGATCGCCGCAAGGAGCTCCAATTCCAGTTTACAATAATAGCGGAACTCAAATTGGATATAAAAAAGACGGTGCCGGAAATGTTGTTTTAACAAAACTTGATGAAACTACACTTCAAGAAATTACAAGTAAAGCTAATGGTAAATATTATAAAGGCTCAAATACTGATGATGAATTAGGAATGATTTACGATGATCTAGCAAGTTTAGAAGGTTCAGAATATGGTGCAACAAAAATCACTGAATATGAAGATAGATATTATTACTTTTTAATTCCGGCTTTACTTTTACTTATTTTAGAAATTTTTATTAAAGAAAGGAAATCAAAATTATTTGCAAAATTTGAAAAACAAGCTGAAACTGTTCAAAATGAAAACTAAACATTTTTTTATTTTAGGAATTATTTTAAGTTTTTCAACTGCCTTTGCTCAATCCACACGAGGATTAGTAAATGACGGAGTTGATGCTTATGAAGAAAATAAATATGCTGATGCTGAAACAAATTTCAAAAAAGGAATTGAATCTGATGTTGAAAGTTTTGAGTCACGCTTTAATTTAGGCGATGCAGTTTATAAACAAGGAAGATTTGAAGAATCTGTTGAAGAATTTAAAAATTCATTTGTCCTAGCAAAAACTGACGAAGACAAAGCAAAAATTTTTCATAATATTGGTAATTCTTTGCTGAAAGCAAAAAAATTAAAAGAAAGTATTGGTGCATATCGAGAAGCTTTAAAACTTAATCCAAATGATATGGAGACAAAGTACAATCTTTCATATGCAATAAAACAAATGCAAGACCAACAGAATAATCAGCAAAATCAAAATGATCAAAATCAAGATCAGCAGAATAAGGATCAACAGCAGAACCAAGACCAGCAAGATCAAAATAAAGATCAGCAAGATCAGAAACAGAATCAAGATCAGAAAAAAGATGAACAGCAAAATCAGCAGCAGAAGCCGGAACCAAAAGATGAAATTTCTAAGGACGAAGCTCAGAGAATTTTAGATGCGTTAAAAAATAATGAAGCTGAATTGCAGAAAAAAATGAGAGAGCAAAAAATCAAAAAGACAAATGTTGAAAAAGACTGGTAATATATGATTATGAAAAAATTAGAATTTTTACCACTAATATTATTTTTTCTAGCAGTTAATTTATTTGCACAAGAATTTGCGGTAAGTGTTGATAAATCAACCGTTGGACAAAATGAAAGATTTCAAATTTATTTTATTTTTGAAAATGGCGATCTTAATAAACTTAGCAGTTTCAAAACTCCAAGTTTTAAAGGACTTAAAATTTTAAGCGGTCCAAATGAATCAAGAAATATGCAAATTATTAACGGACAAGTTTCCGGTTCGCTGACTTATTCTTTCATCGCAGTTGCTTCTGATTTGGGAACTGCCGAAGTTGGTTCAGCTTCAATTGTGTATGCCGGAACTACATTAACCTCAAATCCAATTTCTATAAATGTTGTAAAAGGTAATTCTACAAGTCAAAATGTTGATAAACAATTAGGAACAAACAAAGCTGAACTTGATAAGAATGTTTTCATTCGCGCAATTCCAAATAAAACAACTGTTAAGCAAGGTGAACAAGTCACTGTTTCTTATAAACTTTATACGAAATTAAATATATCTTCTCCGCAAATTTCTAAACTTCCAACTTATAATGGTTTTTGGACTGAAGATTTAGAAACATCAAATAATATTCAGTTTGAAATTGAAATGTACAACGGAGAAAGATTTAGAGCAGCAGTAATAAAAAAAGCGGCTCTTTTCCCAACTAAAAGCGGTAAACTAACATTGACTCCTTTTGAATTACGAGTACCTGTAATTGTTAAAAGTAAAAGAAGTAGAAATGATATTTTTGATGATTTTTTCAATGATTCGTTTTTCGGCAGAACTGAAACAATTGAGCACATTGCAAAATCAAATAGCATAAATATTAATGTTGAACCTTTACCTGATAATGTTCCAAATTCATTTTCCGGAGCTGTTGGTAAATTTGATTTTGATGTTGAATTTGATAAAACAAATGTTGATTTGAATGAAGCAATCACCGTAAAAGCTAAAATTAGCGGGACCGGAAATATTGCACTTTTAAAATTACCAGAAATCAATTTTCCATCCGGAATTGAAAAATATGAACCAAAAACGAGTGAGAAAATTTTTAGATCAAATTTGGTTTCCGGAAGAAAAGATATTGAATTTCTTATTGTTCCAAGAATTCCCGGAGTTAAAGAAATTCCGCCTCTTGAATTCACATATTTTGATTTAGATAAAAATGAATATATTACTTTAAAATCATCACCTTTT
>JBGSKB010000310.1:0-2671 GCA_041741395.1 Melioribacteraceae bacterium | reverse complement strand
ATTGATTATTTTAAGTGGTTTATCAAAATAAAATTTTTGAAAAATTTCCCAATAAAACATCACTGAAAGTATAGAACAAAAAAGTAATAATGAATATGCTCTTGCTTCTTGGCTATAATAAATTGGAAACCATGCTACACTTAATATAGCCGCTGAAATTAATCCTTCTTTCCACGAAAAAAGTTTTTTTGCTAAAAAATAAATTGCAATTATTGATAATATTCCCGCAATTACCGAAATCATTTTTAACTGAGTTTCAGTATTCCCAAAGGTTTTTATCCAATAGTGTAAAAGAATATAAAATCCCGGTGGATGAATATCTGCGTCGGTTGTAATTTTCAATACATCGGCAACTGTTGGTAAGTCAACTACAGTCATTGTTACTAATTCATCTAACCACAGCGATTGATAATTCAATTTATAAAATCTTAAAAAACTACCAACAATTATTATTACCAAAAGTAATATTAAATTGTTTTTTTTCATTGAAATACCTATAAATTAAGTTATTTAGAATTATTTGAAATTTTTATAATATTTAAAGTCTGCTAAATTTAACATGGGTAAATCTCCTTTTGAATTACCATAAGCATAAATGAGATTAAATTCAGAAAGATTTATTCTATTCTGAATTCGTTTAACTTTTTCTTCACCATTGCAATTCGGAGTAATAAATTTTCCAGTAATTTTATTTTCAAGTATTTCTAATTTTGTTCCCAATAATTCGAGTTGGTTCTGTCTGCACCATTCTTCTAAATAATTTTCTATCGAAGCAGATACGATAATGATCTGATGATTATTTTTTTTGTGCCACTCAATTTTTTCTACGGCTGACTTTTTTACAATTAAATTAATTTTGTTTAATGAATAATTATTTGATACTTTTTGAAATTTATCGATTGGCCAATCTTTGTAAAAAAATTTAAAAACCTTTTCCTTTGCTTGCGAATTTGAAATTTTTCCCATAAAGAATTTTAAGAAAACTGGAATTAAAAGAAAAAGCTTAACATAATAATCAGTTGAGCCAACTGAAAACTTCAAAAAATCAAATAAAGAATCTTTATTTGTAATTGTTCCATCAAAATCAAAAAGAGCAAGAATACTGTTTTTATCTATATCTTCATCCATTAAATAGAATCTTTTTTTAAAATATTTAAAAAGTATTTTTCGTTTATATTGTATTAGGTAAAATTTATTGGGTAAGATTTTTAATGTTTATCATGTCTATACCACCAATCTTTTTTAAAATAATTTTTTCACCAACAATTATTTTATTGGCTTTTATTTTACGAAAACTACTAAAATTGTGGAAAATCAAAATAAAGTATTTAGACAATCCCTTTTCACAGGTTAATTAAATCAAATTATATTAATATTAGTTCTTTTAAATTTTCTCAAAATTGTCATTAATTATGTTAATTTAAGTTACTTTATCCTAGAGATTTGTATCAATGATTTTTTCTAAATAATGAATTGGTACTGATGACTTTTAAAATATTTAAAGAATTTAAAAATCTTAAAGTGAGTTGAAACTTAAAATATCTAATCTGAATCTCTTACTTTGAATTTAAGACTTTATCTATATAATCCTTATAAACTATCAAAAAATTGATTGAATTTTTAAAGCGAATTTATAATTAAAACACATATAAAATGAGACCAAAAGAAGCTAGCCAACACAAAATTGTAATTTGTAGAAATCTGTCTTTAAATGCCATTTCAGTAGGATTACCACTTTTATTTTCAATATAAGTTATCTGCATATATCTCAATATGCCTAAAATTACAAATAAAACTGTCAAATAAATATATTGTGAATTGTATCTAGCTTCAATTTCTGGAGAAACAGTATATAAAATATAGCTTACTATTACCACCCCTGCCATTAAAACCATTGAGCTATCAACAAAAGTAAGACTATATCCATGAATATTTTTTCTAGTTTTATTCCCCTCATTTGCTAATAAAATATCATCGCGTCTTTTTGCAAATGCCAAAAACAATGATAACATAAAAGTAATTAGGATTATCCAAGATGTAACTACAACATTAATTACTACTGCGCCAGCAAAAACTCTTAGAACAAAACCGATTGAGACTATAACAATATCAACTATTGAAATATGTTTTAAACCAAAACTATAGAAAACATTTAATATTAAGTAGGTAATAAGAATTAAAAAAAAATTCAGACTTATTAAGTAAGACGACAATAACCCCGTGAACATTAAAATAGACATAACAATAACTGCATTTTTTACACTAATTTTGTTACTTGCTATGGGTCGAAATTGTTTTGTAGGATGCTTTCGATCTTCTTCAACATCCCTAATATCATTAAAGATATATATTGAGCTTGCTGTAATTGAAAAAATAAGAACGGCTGCCATGCTATAAAATACTTGATCCAGTTTTACAAATTCTTTTGAAAAGAACAAAGGAGCAAGTACAAATATATTTTTTATATATTGTTCTATTCTAAGTAGAGATGGAAGAATTGATAGTTTCATAAATTAATTGTATAAGGATATTCTTAGTAAAAGGATTAATAATTATAATTTATTTGCAAGTTGATGATTAAAAATATTTATTAATTTTTGAACACTAAAAACTTTAGCAATATAAAAATTCTAATCAAAAAAATAATTTATTGAATAAGATAGAATAAAAA
>JBGSKB010000309.1:0-3307 GCA_041741395.1 Melioribacteraceae bacterium | reverse complement strand
GACATCAAAGCAGCTGTTAATGCTGCCATAATAAAACCAAAAACACCCGGAAGTGAAATTATATTTGCCACAACAACAAAAATTGTGTCCGGATTTGAATTTGGCGGAATGACGTCAGGTTTAATTATGGATATTGCTTTTCCAATCCATCCGGCATTTCCAACAACAATTGCAGAAAGCGGAAGCATAAAAAGAATATTAAAAGTTGCAGCTTTTCTTCCTTCATCAACACTTTTTGTTGCCATAAAACGCATTACCAAACCCATATTCATAAAAAGAAATCCAACGGAACCGGCAATTCCATCTTGCCAAAAAATTCCTACAAAATTAAATCCTGGTGGATCATTAAAATTTGCTAATGGTAATTTCCAAGTGGTTGGAAGAAGATCCCAAAACATTCCCAAACCGCCGATGTAGTCAATTCCTAAAAAGAAAACTAACATTCCGGCAAAAATTAAAATAAAACCTTGAACAAGATCCGTAAAAATTACTGCTGTTTGTCCACCATAAGTAATGTAAACTCCAACAATTACTGCAATTACAACAATTAATCCCATTAAATTAATTTCAAAATGAAATCCCCAAAATGTAAACTCCGGTGGAAGTAAAGGTAAAATTGCTTTCCCCATTGTTAAAAATCCAATTCCTACATAACCAATCATATAAAGTAAAAGTAAAATTGTTGCAAGAAATCTGGTTGATGGAGAAAATCTTTTCTCGAAATATTCCGGAATTGATCGAATTTTTGTGTAAACGATAATCGGAAGCCATCCAAAAATAAAAAACGGCACAAAAAACCAATCATTCATGTATGTCATAGTTGAGGATAAACCGGCTTCAAATCCTTTTGCAGAATATTTAATAAAACTATGACTTCCAACACCGGTTGCAACAATACTCATTGCAATAAGCCACCAAGCAAATCTTCTTCCGCCAAAAAAGAAATCGTTTGTAGTTCTATTATATTTGCTAAAGTAAGATCCGAAAGCCATGATTGCTATAAAGTAAACAATCATTACTATCCAATCTGTTGATGTTCCAAGACTATGATGTACTTCCATAAAATTAAATTCGTATTTATTGGGTAATTAGCTGATTAAGAATAAAGTGCCAAAATGATAAAAAAGGCATGTATTGCCATAAAATAAAAGAAACCAAAAATGGTAACATTCCACCAGTAGCGATGTCTTTTTTTATCAAAGTTAACTGCATTTGCCTTTTTAACAATAATCATTCCGCTTAAGAAGAAAAGACCGCCAACCACATATAAATAAATGAATGGCAACCAAGTATTAGTAAAATTTATCATATTCACCAATTAATATTTAAGAAAAAAAACTTAAAAATATAATGCCGCAATTATTGATATAAAATGAATGCTGAAGAAAAAAAGAAAACCACCAAATAAAGTTTTTAACCAAAATCTATGACTTTTACGTTTGGTATTTAAAGCACCACTTTTTGTAATAATATACATTCCGCTGAAAAAAAATATTCCTCCAACTCCATACAAATAAATAAATGGAAGCCAAATATCAAAAAATGAGGGCATTTTTATCTCAAATTTTATTTATTGATTTTAGATTTGCTAAACTTAATCAAGCGTATTTTTACAAGCAAATTATTTTTAGGTTAATTATTGAAAGAAATTTTTGCGAAATTAATAAAAAATCTAAATTGGTGCTTAAAATTAAAACATTGCTTTTAAAAGTGAGTGTATCTAACTTTATTGGCTAAAAAATATTTATTTTTTGAAATAAAGGAGTAGTTAATTATGGGAATGATGGCAAGAATGAGAAGCCTTGCTCCATGGTTTATTATTACAGTTGGAGGACTTTTTGTATTATTTATGGTACTTTCTGATTCAAGAGTTTCTGATATTATTGCGACAAATAGTAATGATGTTGGTTCAATTAACGGAAAAGCTGTTTCTTACCAAGAATATTCTAATTTAATTGAACAATATAGAAAAGATCAAGTTCAAAGAACCGGTAATGAAATTCCAGAAGCGCAAATGGATGCTTTCAGAGATCAAGTTTGGGAAAATTTAGTTTCTCAAAAATTAATTGATGATAAAATTAAAGAATTAGGAATTACTGTTACCGATCAAGAGATTTTGGATTTAATTCAAGGTCCTAATCCGCCGCAAATTATTACACAATATTTTGTTGATTCAACCGGACAGTTTAATAGACAAGCTTATGATCAAGCAATTTATGATCCTCAAAATAAAGAGGCTATGGTTCAAACCGAAAATATTGTAAGACAACAATTGATTCAGCAGAAATTAGCAAGCTTTTTAAATGCTTCAATTGTTGTTAGCGATGCAGATGTAAAAGATGCATTTATTCAACAAAATATGAAAGTTTCAACGGAATATGCATTTGTAGATATTAATTCAATTTCTGATAATGAAGTTTCTGTTAATGATTCAGATATAGAAAAATATTACAATGAAAATGCCGAAGAATTTGAAGTTGATGCACAAAGACAATTAAAATATGTACTTTTTAGCAACGCTCCAACAAAAGACGATTCATTAAGTATTAAAAATAATTTATCGGCCATAGTTAAAAAAATACAAGGTGACACAACAACTTTTAAGTCATACGTTGAAATTTATTCCGAAAAACCTTACTCAAAAGATACACTTGCTTTAACTATGTTTGGTGGAGAAGCTGGTTCGCAAATTTCTAAAGCAGCAATAGGAAGTTTGGTTGGTCCGGTTTTAACAAATGAAGGATATGTAGTTTATAAATTAGAAAATACTGTTGATAGTAAAGATGTTTTTGTTAAGGCTTCCCACATTTTAATAAAACTTGGTAATGACGAAAATGCTGCAAAAACAAAAATTGATGGAATTTATAATCAATTAGTAAAAGGTGCAAATTTTGAAACTACTGCTCAACAAGCTTCTGAAGACGGAAGTGCAAGTAAAGGCGGTGATTTGGGTTGGTTTGGTAAAGGTCAAATGGTTAAAGAATTTGAAACAGCATCTTTTAACGGAAAAATTGGAGAAATTCAAAAACCAATAAAAAGTCAATTTGGTTATCATATTATTAAAGTAACTGGCAAAAGTGATAAAGAATATGTCGTAGAAAAAATTGTAAATGAAATTAAAGCTTCCGCGACAACTGTAGATAAAGCTTATGATAAAGCAAATGATTTTGCTTATATAGCAGATAAAAATGATTTTATTTCCGAAGCAGAATTATTGAAAATGGAAGCTAAAGAAACTTCACCAATTACTGAAGTGACTAAAGTTGTTCCCGGAATTGGATCAAACATTGCTTTAGTAAAATTTGCT
>JBGSKB010000308.1:0-8566 GCA_041741395.1 Melioribacteraceae bacterium | reverse complement strand
CAAATTCATAAATACAATTGTGTATATTTTTCTCCATGATGATAAAATTGGAGGTTTCTCTTCAATAGTTTTATTTAGCACATCATTTTTATTTATCATTTTTTTTGCCTGCTGATATTAAATTTACAAAAAGTCTAACTGCACCAGGAACACCGGCAGGAAGTTCTCTGAAAAATGAAAGTCCTGTATAAATGAAAATCCCTTTGCCATATTGTGTATAAATCAAACTTCCTTTTTTCTCACTTTCATTAGTATCGTGTGAAGAAAAAATCGGAGTATATTTTTCATCCCAATTTTCGGCAAAGTATAAACCGCGCGCTTGAATCCAATTATCAAAATCTACCTTGGTAATTTTATTTGGGTAATTTAAAAATGGATTTTGTGGGTCTAATATTTTAATTTCTGCGTCTTCTTCGGAAACTCTATCTCGACCAATATTAAAATTGTACGGACCAATATTTTCGGTTTGTAATCCAAACGAAACGTTATATTGAACAATTAGTGTTCCGCCATTTTTTACATATTCCATTAATTTCGGTTGATAGTATTTTAGTCTATCGCGAGTGTTGTAAGCCCGAATTCCTGTTATAATTGCATTATAATTTTGCAGATTTTCATTCTCAAGTTTTGAATCATCTAACAAGATAACTTTGTAGCCCAAGTTTTGAAGTGCTTTCGGAATTTCATCACCAGCACCCATTATATACCCAACGGTGTCATCAAATTTATTTAGGTCCATCTTTACTACTTTAATTTTACTTTCCGGAAAGTATGTTTGAGTAGGAATATGATCATAGGAAATTTCAATTAAATCGTTATTATATTTTTTATCATTAATTATAATTTCAGAAACGAGATATGCTTCATCAACTATATTTGGCGGGGTTATTTTAAATGTTAGATTTTTTTCTTCATACTTTTCATTAAAGGAAAATTTAGTTTCAGTTGGAGTAACTTTCCATTTTAAATTTCCGTTAAGACGAAATTTTCCACTAATATTTTCAGTGTTACTTTTTAGTTTAACCTTTATTTCATTTTCGTTGTTGTTGGAAAAGATTAAAACATTTTTATCAATTGAAGCAACAACTGGCGGACGAATTTCGAATGTACGATAAAGCTCACCTTTCACTCTATCATTCCACCTGTAAAGTAATGGAAAGTTAAATTCTAATTCACTGTTTCCACTTTTAATTTTAGCAGTTACAGAAACTGATGCGGGATTTTCTGAAAGTCCAATTAATTTTTGATCATTAACTTCAAATATACTTCCATTATTATTTTCCATTAACCAATATGGTTGTGATATTTGATAATCTAAAGGAATAAATATTTTTGAATTTATAGAAACCGGATTATTATTCTGAAGTTCTAAACTGATTGAAGTATCTGCTAAATTATTTTCAAAAATTAGTTTTTTTAAAGTAAAATCTGAATTCGATCTGATTACCAGAGTGGTGCTTATATTTATCGAATTTCCAGGCGAAGTGGAATAATCATCAGCAATTGCTTCAAACCAAAGTCCTGCACAAGACTGAATTATTTTTAACAGCTCTTTCTTTTTTTGATCAACCCAATAATTATTTTTTATACCGGAAATGTTTGTAAATAAATTATTAAGCTGAGGCAAAGAGTCGGACGGTTTTTGCGGATTAAATGTTTTTATAATTATATTAATGTTTCTTTGGATATCCAGACTTCCTTCAACTCTATTCCAAGTTGTATCAATGTTTTCAAACAAATTTTTTAATGGTTTATCACCGGCAAAAAATTCAAAATATTCCGGATTTGTCCCACGTCTTCCTGTTGCGCCAAAACCTTGGCTCTTATGCATAGACCGACTTTTAGCAGCCAACTCTGAATAAGATTCTGCAAATAACGGATTGTATTGGCCAATATCTATATTCAGTAATCCTATTGTCTCTTCCGGATTTGGCCGCCATTTATTCCAATATAAACTTTTTGTTTGCCAAGGTTTTACAAATTTCAATTGCTTTATAAATTTAGTTGAGTCTGCCGCTGCATAAAAAGCTTCCTCTGCAAGAATTGCAGAAGCTGTGTGATGTCCATGTCCCCCGCTTCCATCAATCGGGAAACGGGTTATAATAATATCTGGTTTGAAATTTCTAATCACCCAAACCACATCAGAAAGAATACTTTCCTTTCCCCAAAATTTAAAAGTTTCCTCTGGAGATTTTGAATATCCAAAATCAATTGCGCGGGTAAAAAATTGTTCGGCACCATCAATTTTTCTGGCTTCTAATAATTCTTGAGTTCTAATAATTCCAATTTGCTCGCCGGTTTCGGAACCAATCAAATTCTGTCCACCATCACCACGAGTTAGAGCTAAATAACCAGTTCTATATTTTTCCCCTTTAGAAAAATACGCAAGTACACCAGTGTTTTCATCATCAGGATGAGCTGCTAAATAAAGCACACTGCTAAGAGTATTTAGTTTTTCAAGAGCTAAAATAATTTCGGAGCTATTCATTAATTGCGAAGCTTGAGAAAATAAAATTGAGTTAAAAAGAACTATATAAAGGAAAATAAATGTTTGGTTTGGCTTAAGATTCATTGGATTTCCGATACTTTAATAACTAAATATAATAAAGAGCAGCCAAATATTTTTCAATTTGATTGCTCAATAAAACAAAATTTATAAAATTATTTATTCAATTGTCTCTATTTTAAAAGGAATCATCAATTTTTCCCAGTGCAGATAAGCAGTTGCTGAAGTTCCTGCTAAATCAGCAAATCCGAAAGTCAACCACTCTTCATGCGAAACAGCTTTTGCTGCAACAGTAATTCTTAAGGCATCATCAGCTTCATTGTATTGATAACTTCCCCAAAGTGAATCTGTTTTGCTGAAAATTACAACAAATTCTTTCTCATTAGGAATCATATGAATTCCATATTTACCAGCCGGTAATTTTTTACCTTCAACCAAAATAGCCTTGTTTGTTTCCAAAGTAGAATTTTTATTAGCTCCTGCTCTCCATGGAAATGGTTTGTTATCTGAATATTTATTGCCCGGTGTCAATCCGTAAGGAACCAAATCGCCCCAAATTGTTCTGCCCTTTACTCCTGGTCTGCTGAACTCAAATTTAATTTCAGTATCTACTCCAAGTGATTGTGAAATACTTGCCTTTAAACTTGGTGGAATTTTTTTCTCTTGAGCTCTGGTGTTAATTGTAAAAAATAATATTAAAACTGCCAATAAAGCAAATTTGTTTATTTTGTTTAACATGGGTACTCCTTTTTTTTAAGAAAAATATTTTGATTATTCGATATTACGTCTTAATAAATTAACACAAATTGTTATAATATAAAACCTAATTCTTCGTTCATAAAAAGTATTATCCGCTTTGCAAGTTATACTTGTCGCAATAATTTTGAATTTTAAGAAGGATTTCAATGTTGTGAACGATCGTTAATGCAATCTGCCGGAAAAACAGAAAGAAATGTTTAAATTATTATATATGCTTTTTGAATTATAAATTCAATTGTAAAAAACTATTTTCATTTGTAGAGAAGAAATTCTTATTTCAACTTCTATTGCCGATTTTTAGCTAAAAGAAAATTGGAAAAGAAGCTGTGTTTGTAAAATTTGCAGAACCGGTTTTAAAGTATATGACAAATGACCAGAAAAAAGATTTAATTGATCAACTTGAAGAAGAAATGTTTAATTCTGCCAAAGATTTAGAATTTGAAAAAGCTGCCGGATTAAGAGATGAAATTGAAAAGTTAAGAAAAATGATTAAGTGAAAATTGGCTTAAAACAATAAATTATATTTTGTAATTAATTCAGAGGCTAATTCCTTATAAGCTAATGAAGCTCTTGATTTGGGAAGAATTAAACATAACGGTTTTTTACTAAAAGTTACATTCATCATATTTACATCTTTTGGAATAGAGACATTCATCATTAAGCTTGGGTATCTTTTATATAATTCCGACTTTACTTTAAACGCAGCTTTAATATTTCTTTCATAAACTGTTAAAAATATTCCATCAATTGTAAGATTATTATTATATAGTGTTCTTACATACTCAACTCTTTTAGCTAAAGTTTTAATAGCATCTAAAGAATATTCATCGGTTCTAATTGGAACTATTATGGAATCTGAAGCAATTAATGCCAACGATGTGGTTCCAAATAAATATGGAGGGCAATCAAAAATAATAAATTCAAAATTTGCTTTAATGCTATTAATTATATTTCTAAGCAAAAAATTATTAGCCATTAATCTACTTTGTCTTCCTTCTTCAATTGAATTTAATTTCATCTGAGGAATGCAAAATAAATTTTCCACTTCGGTTGAATGAATAACTTTATCTATAGTTTTAGAATAGCTAAAAACATCGAAAACATCTCCAAAAACATTCTCTTCATTAAACCCTAAAGAATGAGAGCAGGAAGCGGTTGGATCTAAATCAATAATAAGTGTTTTAAAATTTCGCTCTGCGAATTTAATGGCAAGGTTTACTGCAGAAGTTGTTTTTCCAACTCCTCCTTTTGGAAGAATAACAGAAATGACTTTTCCCAAAAAAACGGTCCCCCTAACCAATTCTACAGCTTGTAATATTGGTACTAATAATAATTAATATTTAGATGAAATGGTATGATTTACATCAAAATTTAGGAGTGAATTTAAGAAAACTAGAAATATTTTATGTTAATTAAACATTAAGTTTTGATTTACTATTCACATTTTAAATATTTTTCACAAATTTTTTGCATTGCAGAATTAGCTGAATTAAAAGCCCAAATTATTGACCCACCTTTTTGACCGGCACTTAAATCTACAATTAAAAATAATCCGGAAACATTTGTTTCATATCCTTCTTTAAGAAATGGCTCTGGTCCGTTAAATTCAATACCTATGGTTTTTAAGAAGTTTTCTGGAGTGCTTCCGCCCAATGCGTAAACAATGTAATCAAATTCCATACTTCCTAATTCTTCAGAAAAATTTGCAACTGGTTTATTCTCTTTTATGGCTATTGAAGCGATATTCGAGTTTAAAAGTAAATTTACTTTTTTATTTTCTGCAAGAGTTAAAAGACTTTGCTTGTTAATATTGTTCATTCTTGAAAATTCTTTTTTTCTATAACTTAAATAAACCTCATTATTTTCAATTTCTTCAGACAAAAATTGACAATATTCGGAAGCTGAATCTCCTCCTCCTACAACCAAAACTTTGGAATTTTTTATTTCAAATGTTGTTAAAGCAAATAGAACTTTTTCCTTTAATTCAGTAGGAATTTTATAATCCGGTTTGTTGGGTTTTCCTAAAATTCCAACTGCAGTTGCTACAATTCTTGATTGATAAATATCCTTATCCGAATAAACTTTAAAGGTGCCGTCAATTTGATTTTTTTCAATTTTATAAACACTTTCATTATATTTTACATTTAACTCATTATCTTCAATTGCTTTATCCAAATATGAAATTGTTTCATGTTTTGATGTATCTGATAAACACATTACTCCAGTACAAACCGGAGTAAATCCCTTATAATTTGCAGTAACTATTTTTTTATCCGGATAATATTTTTTTATAGTAAATGAATGTTCTGCAGATTTCTCAATTATTAATATTTTTTCTTTTGAAACGCCGAAATTATGCGCTTCAACACCCAAACTAATTCCACCGGGACCAGCACCGATAATTATAATTTCGTACATTTTATCCTTAAATTTTTACAAAATATGATGTTTATTTTAATTTATAGATTCAATTTTACTCTTTTTATGTCGAAAATAAATTAATATTTGTTTTGTGAAAATCATAAAAACAATACAAATTTTTAATTTTAACAAATAATATGAAGAAACATTTTTTTACAATTTTATTACTTCATCTAATTTTTTCAATCAATATTAGCAGCCAATATGATTCACTTTTACATAATGGAATTTGGCGAACTTATTTAACGCATTTGCCACTTCAATATAATTATAGTGAAGAAAAAAAATATCCGCTTGTTTTGGTTTTACATGGAGGATTTGGAAATGCATATAATATTGAAGAACAATCGCAATTTAGTAATAAAGCAGATACCGCAAAAATTCCATTTATTGTTGTTTATCCTGAAGGTGTAAAAAGTTCGCTTAATATTTCAACATGGAATGCCGGAGGATGCTGCGGATATTCTGCAAATACAAATATTGATGATGTTGATTTTATTTCCTCATTGTTAGACACAATTGAAAACAAATATAAAATTGATGAAAATAAAATTTACGCAAGTGGATTATCAAATGGCGGAATGATGAGTTATCGTTTGGCTGCGGAATTAAGTAATAGAATTGCCGCGATTGCGCCAGTTGCTTCAGTTATGGTAAATGAAAATATATTTGAACCTGAAAAGCAAATTCCCATAATTCATTTTCATTCATTTTTAGATGACAGCGTTCCGATTGAAGGAGGTTTGGGTGATGGTGCAGCAAACTATGATTATCCGCCATTAGATTCTGTTTTAAATGTTTGGGCAGATTTAAATTCTTGTAATAATATTGATACAATTTATAATGAGGTTGGAGAATATCTTTATAAAACTTGGACTCAATGTAAAGATGAAAAAAATATTGAATTATATGTAACTTATGATGGAGGACATTCTTGGCCGGGAGGAACTGTTCCAAGAATTGGTGCTGATCAGGTTTCAGAAAGAATTAACGCTACTGATTTAATTTGGGATTTTTTTCTTAAGCGTCCGAAAGAAAATGTTACAAATATTAATTTAATTAAAAAATTAAATTCGGAATTTGAGCTTTATCAAAATTATCCAAATCCATTTAATCCAATAACAAATATTAAATATCAAATTCCAGAAACTGTCATTGCAAACGAAGAGAAGCAATTTCAAAAGATCACTTCGGGGAATTCTTTCCCTCGTAATGACAATCTAAAATTAATTGTTTATGATGTTTTGGGGAGAGAAGTAAAAACATTAGTGAATAAAATTCAACAATCGGGAAATTACGAACTTCAATTCGATGGAAGCAATCTACCAAGCGGAGTTTATTTTTATAGATTACAATTCAATAGTATTTTTGAAACCAAAACTATGTTGCTTATAAAATAAAATTGCTGTCACTGACCAATCGGTGAAAGTTATGCCCAATTTTGCCATCTAAAGATTGTTTACATCACAACAAATAATATTGTAGAGATTTGATAAATCAAATCTCTACAAAAAAAATTAATATAAATCTGCGATTGATAAATATCTTTCACCGGTATCATAATTAAAACCAATAACGGTACTGCCTTGTGGGATTTCTGATAATTTTTTACTGATTGCTGCCAAAGTTGCACCAGATGAAATTCCACCAAACAATCCTTCTTCTTTTGCTGCTCTTTGAGCAAATTCAAACGCCTCTTCTTTTTCAATTTGAATTACGCCATCCAGTAAATTTGTATTTAAATTTTTGGGAATAAATCCAGCACCAATTCCTTGTAATGGATGCGGACCGGGTTTTCCTCCGCTGATAACTGGAGAAAGTAATGGTTCAACCGCAAAAACTTTTAAATGAGGAAATTTATTTTTTAAAACTTGTGCAACTCCAGTTATGTGTCCGCCGGTTCCAACTCCCGTAATTAAAAAATCAATTCCATCCGGAAAATCATTGAGAATTTCTTGTGCGGTTGTTTTATTATGAATATCAATATTTGCTTGATTTTCAAACTGCTGCGGAAGCCATGCTTTGGGATTTGAGTTTACA
This sequence comes from Melioribacteraceae bacterium, assembly GCA_041741395.1. Taxonomy (GTDB): domain Bacteria; phylum Bacteroidota; class Ignavibacteria; order Ignavibacteriales; family Melioribacteraceae. Next base: position 840 of record JBGSKB010000308.1, on the reverse strand, counting down.
ATTTCTTTCGCTTTTTCAATTGCTCCGCTCATTCCTTTTTCTTTTGGAGTAAGTTCAAATTTTGCACCGAATGCCGACATAATTTTTCTTCTTTCCACACTCATTGATTCCGGCATAACTAAAATTAATTCGTATCCTTTAACTGCGGCAACCATTGCCAAACCAATGCCGGTATTGCCGGAAGTCGGTTCAACAATTATGCTGTCTTTTTTTAATATGCCTTTTTTCTCAGCATCTTCAATCATTGCAAGGGCAATTCTATCTTTTATACTTCCGCCGGGATTTGCTCTTTCCAGTTTTATCCAAACATTTACTTTATCACCAAATAATTTATTTATTTTAAGATGAGGTGTGTTTCCTATAATTTCTAAAATAGTTTTTGCTTTCATCTGTCTCCTTTATTTATTGTTTATTTAAAACAAAAAACCCTTCTTAAATGAAGGGCTTTTAGAATTATGAATTTTATTTATTTCAAAATATAATTAAGCAAAGTCCTTCACTAGTCGGTTCTTAGTACAACAACAAATAATATTTTGAATGTTCATGTTTATTGTAAGTTAAATTATCTTTTACAAAAGTAAACTATTTTTTGAAGTGTGTCAAGAAAAAATGTTTTAATTAAGTTATTTTGTATTTGAAATTACCATTAAATCTTAAATTGAACGGTTGAGAGTTAGATCCGAAAAAACCAAAGCAAACGATCGTAAAAATTGGACTGCTGTCATAGAACACTCGATGAAATCTCTTAACTTTGCCTCTGTATGGCAAGTAGTAAAAAGGAGTATTTCAAAGTGCCAGTTTTTTGAAAGCTGGCATCTTTTTAAACAGTTTTTCAGAATT
>JBGSKB010000307.1:0-4468 GCA_041741395.1 Melioribacteraceae bacterium | reverse complement strand
GATTAAATGATATTTATAAAGATCTTGAAAGAGGTTTAAATATTTCTTCAGTCGATATGGATTTAAGTAACAGTCCTTTATTTCAATTTTCGACTTGTTATATCTTCCAAAAACACTTTGTAATTGATTTCCAGTATAAGTTTAATTTTTTTGATAATGCAACAAGTGGTATAAACGCAAGCTATGTAAATCTTTCACTTGGTTATTTATTTCCTATAATGGAAAAAACAAATTCGTATATCAATATTGGTTACTCTGCCTTTGATTTTAAATCTAGAAAATATTATAATGAAAATGTAATAGACTATGGTAATTTGGAATATATTGATTTAGATGGAAACACTAAAGGTCTAAAGTTATCAATTGGTTTAATGAAGAATATAACATCTTTTCTAAATCTTGATTTGAGTTTAACATACAATTATTTACCAAAATTAGAACTTTCCGATAAACATGGATATGATATTCATAGCAATCATGAAATTTCAATAGAAAGTTTTGAAATTGGATTAAATTTTTATTTTATAAATTATTGAGGTATAAAAATGAACGCTTCAATTAAAATAACAATCCTTTGCATTTTTTTTTACAAATGTACTTTTGTTTCTGAAATTTCAACTTACAAGGATTTAAAGAATAATTTAGAGAATAATATTCAAATCGTAAGTAATGATACATCCGTTTATTATGTTAATAATTTTTCTTATTCAGATTCATCAATTACAATTAAAGCAATAAAAAGTAAAAAGGAAAATAAAGAAAATTTTGAAGGTGAATTATTTTTTAAAGATATTGCCTATATACAGACTTACGAATCAAATACTTGGACTACATTAGCATTTGCAGGTTTAAATATTTTTTTAGTTTCAAATGGAGTTCAGTTTTTCTCAAGTGCAACTGATTTAATACCATATCTTCATTTTTCATACGGTGGTGGATCTTGTCCATTTATTTATTCATGGAATCGGAATAATTATAAATTAGAAGGTGAGGTTTTTGGTATTTCACTTGGGAAATCATTAGAAACCGAGACTAATATTATTTTAGATGATCTTGTTCCAGAAGAAAATAAAATAAATATTCAAATTTCAAATGAGCGACCTGAAACACATTTTATAAATAGTGTTAAAGTTTCCGCTATTGAAATAAATGAAGATGAAACAATATTTACAGATAATCATCAGAATGTTCAAACTGTTAAAGAATTGAAATCAGTTTCTAAAATTCAAGATCGCAATAATAATAACATAACAAACTTAATTAAAAATGCGGATGATATTTATTGGCAATCGGATTTAACTTCTGCAACTTCGGAAAATAATTTTGAGGACATTCTTTATTGTTCAATAAATAATTTATGGGAAACAGATTCAGTCTCTCTAATTATTACGGCAATAAATACAGAAATCTCCAATATTTGTTTTGGTTATCTTCAAAAAGTTCTTGGTGAAGAATTTGTAAATTTCACAAAAGCCATTGAAACTGATCCGGATTTAACTTCGGTAATGAAAAATATTCTTGTTAAAAGTGCACTAAAAGTTGATGTGTGGAATGGAAGAGATTGGAATTATATTGATCTAATTTATCCAGAAGCAAATTATATAAAATTTAATAAACTAATTAGATTGCCAATATTGAATAAAAATAATCATGAAATAAAAATTAGGTTGAGGTGTTTAAGTGATGTTTGGGAAATTGATGCTATACAATATGATGATAGCCCAATTTCAAATTATAATTTATTGAATACTAAATTAATTTCATATAATTCAAATACGATAAATAATGTTGAATCAATTTTAAAGAAAGATGAAAAATATGCTAAACTTCTACCCGAACAAAATATTCAACTACAATATTCAGAAATCAAATCGAAACCTGGTAAAAAAATAATGTATAATGCAAATATTAGTGGTTATTTATATGAATGGATTATTGAAGATAATTCTCTTGCGGGTAATTGTATTGCTGTAAATATCAGTTCACCAAAAATGATTTTAGCAAAACAATTGTTAAATAATATTGAAATAGTTTTACCAATAATTTACAAAGAATGGGAAAATTATAAGACTAAATTTGCCCTAGCTAAATAGGTTTACTTTTTGAATAAATTAAAATTTCATAGAATTTTCAATCGAGAACAATCAATGGAAACCTTTACAAATATTTTCTTAGCAATTTTTTTTTACATATTTGTTTTTTATGAAAATTACATTGCCCAATCTGAAACCACAAAAGATTCAATCCAATGGGAAATTTTTCCCATTATAAATTATGATACAGATGTTGGTTTTGGTTATGGAGTAAAAGGTTTCCTTTATAATTTATTAAATTCAGAAGAAAGTTTTGATGTTACAATTTACAATAGCACAAAGGGTGAAAGATGGTATCAGTTTGTTTTTTCATATCCAGATATGCAAAGAAGATTAGGCAAAAAATATAACTTTGCAGTTGATTTTACTATTGATTACGATAAATATATAAATTATTTATACTATCCAATTGAGAATGATATTTATTACTCATTATCGAATTATGAATACTTGCCACTGAAAGAATCTGAAGAATATATTAGAGAACCAATTGAAATAAAAACAATTTTTAGTCGAGCTTTTACAAATAATTTTATTGCAGAATTAGGAATTCAATATAGAAGTATAAGCTGTTACAACTTTGATTCAGAAGGTATTTTACAATATAAGAAACCGTCGCTTGTTGATCATATTTCATTTTTATTTAATTTCAGAATAGATAGCAGAACAAATTTTATCAATCCCAAAAATGGAATATTAATACAAATAAATAATGAATATGCCGTTTCAACAAAAAGTGAAGTTAATAATTTTTACAAAGCTGATTTTATTTTTCAATCGTATTTTAAAATTTTTCATCCGGATATTATATCTGCAACAAGACTTAAACTTCAAGATATTTTAGGACTTGAAGAAAACAATTATCAGAATTTATTATTTCTTGGAGGCAATAATTCACTAAGAGGATTGCCTCAAAGCAGATATCTTTCGCAATCATCTATTCTTTTAAATCAAGAAATCCGTTTCCCTATCTATAAAAGATTTGACGGAATTGTTGGTTTAGATGCTGGAAATAGTACCTCAACACCAAAATGGATTTTAAATCCATTGGTTGGTTTACGTTTTAACATGGATAATTTTATTGTAAGATTTGATGTTGGTTTTGGTAATAACAATACTGGAATTTATTTCAATTTTGGACATTTATTTTAGTAAAAGTATATAATTATCACTTCGGAAATTTCTAAAGTTATATCATATTCAATTCTATTATTCTGCAAATTCCATTCTTAAAATTTGTCAAACCTATTTTCAAAATTATTTTACAACATTATGACATTTTTGTGACAATCAGCCTTCATTTGAAAATTAAATTAGTTGTGTACAAAAAAGGAGGATATATGAAAAAGTTACAATGGTTTTTAACAATTACAATTCTTGTTTTATTTTTTAACAAAACATTTTCACAAATTGATACTTTAACAATTTTACATGTAAATGATACCCATTCATGTTTAACTCCACTTGGACCTAGAGATGAATCATTAAAAGGAACAAATGGAGGAATTGCTCGAGCAGCTTCTGTAATTGGACTAAACAAAATGACAGAACCAAACGTTTTGACTTTACATGCCGGTGATGTTTTTATTGGCGACATATTTTTTAATGTTTTTTTTGGTGCAGCAGAATTTCAATTAATGAATTCTCTTGGGTTTGATGCAATGACTTTGGGAAATCATGAATTTGATTTACAATCTTCAACTCTTGAATCTACATTGCAAAATTCATTTGCACCAGAAGATGGATTTCCGATTTTATCGGCTAATTTTGTTTTAACGGAAGATACTTTGCAGATTTTAAAAAGTTATATAAAACCTTTTACAATTAAGGAATTAGGAAATTTAAAAATCGGTATTTTCGGATTAACAACACCAGAAACAAATATGCTTTCATTTCCGGCACCAGTTTTTCTTGATACAAATATTGTTCAGATTGCCGCAGTCATGGTTGATTCATTAATTGCAAATGAATGTAATGTAATTATTTGTTTATCACATTTAGGTTTCGAATTGGATAAAACCTTAGCTTCTTATATTCCTTATATTGATGTTATTGTTGGAGGACATGATCATTATAAATTAGAAGAACCGTTTACAATCCAACAAGAAATTGGAAAAACTACTTATATTGTTCAAGCAGATGCGTTTTATTCTAATATTGGAAAAATGAAATTATTGGTTTCACAAGGAAATATTTCGTTACTAAATTATGAATTAATCCCACTTGATGAAACAGTTCCGGAAGAAGAAAGTGTTTCTTCCTTAATCGCAGATTTAACAACTCAAGTAGAAATTACATATGGAACAGTATTTACTCAACAAATAGGTTTTGCTGAAGAAAATTTTGAAGAAGTTGCTAATCCAATTATAAATGGT